>JAWODX010000454.1:0-3076 GCA_046483085.1 Planctomycetota bacterium | reverse complement strand
GGTCGAGCGGGCGATGATGACGGTCACCGCCGAACACATGGCGAGCATGTCCGCCGGCAAGATGGGCCACTCGACGAGCGAGGTCGGCGACCTGGTCCTCGAGGCGCTCCAATGAAACCGGCCGCATGGGGGCGCGGGCGCGCGGGAGCATGATGGGAGAAAGCGTGATCCCGGAGTGGAGGGCCATGATGAAACGTGTCTTGTTGCTTCTCTGCGTTGCGTGCGGGTGCGCCACGCACACGCAGGTCACCTACCACGCGGCGGTCGACGTGCGCCCGGGCGAGGAAGCGGGTCAGTACGAGGTGGACGGGCGCGTCACCGAGGTCACCCGCACCGAACGCAGCGGCTTCATCGCCCGGGCCAGCCAGAAGACGCGCCTGCTGACCTGTCCGACGATGATTGTCGAGGCCGGCAAGCGGGGCGCGGTGACCGTCACCCCGGACGACGGCCCGCACGCGCTCAAGATGGAGGCACACATCGCCGGGCCCGGCAGCCCCGACCCGACCGTCTGCTCGCTCACCGTCCGGCGCGGCAAGGCGATCCTCGCCGGCTCCACGTTCACCCTGCACCACACCCGGGCCGACGCCGCTACCCGTTCAGCAGCGCCTTGATCTGCCCGTACTTCTGCTCGCACAGCGCCTTCGCCTCGTCGACCGATTTGGCCCGGGCCTCGACGGTCATGCGGAGCTTGCGCGGCTCGGTGCCCGACGGCCGGACACAGAACCACCAGTCCTCGAACTCGTACCGCCGCTCCGGCTCCCGGTCGCCGTCACCGCCGACGGTGACCACGTTCCGGGCGCCCTCCCCCAACTGGTCGGTCCGGGCGATGGCCGCCGCCTTCAGCGCCGCCAGCTCCTCGATGCTCGAGTCCTCGTCGCCGAGCATCAGGCTGTATTCGGGATGCAGGTAGTAGCGGTTGTCGGACGTGATGAGCCGTTCGTCGATCAGCTCGACGAGCGGGCAGCCGGCCTCGCTGAGCTGCTCGAGCCCGATCAGCGCCGCGATCAGGCCCGAGTCCGCCAGGTTGTTGTCGCGCAGGTAGAAGTGCCCCGACCGCTCGGTCGCCAGGACGATCCCCTGCTCTTTCATCATCGGGCGGATGTTCGCCCCGCCGACGGGGGTGATGACCGGGTCGCCGCCCGCCTCCCGGATCGCCTCGTCGATCAGCCAGCTCGACACGAGGCAGTACGAGATTGTCGCGCCCGGCTCCTCGCGGAGCAGCTTCTTCGCGATGACCGAGCCGAGCTCGGAGCCGTTGAGCAGCCGGCCGTCGGGCGTCACCAGCGCCGACCGGTCCGCGTCGCCGTCGAACCCCAGCCCCAGGTCGGCGTCCTCCTGCTCCACGCGGGCGGCGAGCTCGGCCACGCACTCCGGCCGCGTCGGGTCCGCCTCGTGCACCGGGAACGTGCCGTCCGGCTCGAAGTTCATCGGGATGATCTCGAACGGGACGTGCTCGCCGAGCAGGTCGGTCAGGACGCCGCCCATCCCGTTCCCCGCGTCGACGACGATCTTGAACGGCTTCAGCTTCCCCGGGTCGATGAAGCCGAGGGCGTATTCGATAAAGCGCCGCATCACCCCGTCGTCGCGCTCGATCTGCCCGCGCCGCGCCGGCTCCGGGAACCCGCCCTCCAGGACCATCTGCTTGACGTCCATCAGCCCCGAATTCTGCCCGATCGACGTCCCGTCGAGCTTGACCATCTTCGTCCCGTTGAACTCGGCGGGGTTGTGCGACGCGGTGACCATCAGCGAGAGGTCGTACTCGCCGGCCGCGCCCGCGTGGTAGAGCGCGTCCGAGCTGCACATCCCCGCGTCCGTCACGTCCGCGCCCTGGTCCATCGCGCCCATCGCGAGTGCGGACAGCAGCGCGTGGCCGCCGCGGCGCATGTCCCGCCCGAGGACCACCCGCTTCGCGTCCCGGAACGCGACCACCGCCCGCCCCAGGCGATACGCCACGTCTCCGTCGTACTCGTCCGGGTAGACGCCCCGCACGTCGTATCCCTGGAAGATCTTGTCCAGCCTGTCTTTCAGAGCCATCGCGGCCTCCATTCAGATCGCTGCGCTCGCCGGCCAACGGCGGCAAGGTACCAGAGCCGGCCTGCGCTTTCAAGCCCCGCCGACCTTGCCAAACTGCCAACCACGACGGCACGACGACACAACGTGACCGACCCCGACCGCGACGCCACAAGCAGCACAAAGGCCTGCTTCGCTGCAATCCGATCGGCTTAGTGCGATTCGCAGTGTCTGGTTGTTCTCACTGCGGGCCGTTTGCGTAGTGCTATGATTCACAAATGCGCCGACATATTCTTGTCGGGCGGGCCAGCACGACGAACGCGCCAGCCGGACGCCTCGACCGGGGTGACGATACCGCACGGGGGCGCCGGTGGTAACGCGGGCAGGATGCCGGCGTGTCGCGAGGCCGTCTCTGAACCACGGATGAACACGGATAGACACGGATGAAGATGCCCGCGACACGTCGCCCGCCACACGCGCCGTTCGGCGGACGACACGTCGCGTATTTATGAACGAGACCATTCATTGACCGCCATGTTGGCAAAGCAACATCGTGGTACGGTGACAGAGATTCTTCGCTGACGCTCAGATTGACGTCTGGCTGCCCGCGGACGGCGGTTATTGCCCTCCTGAACAACGCGAAGGATCTCGCTCGCACGACCACACCGGCTGCTTTCAATACATGAACGTCAGTAGACCCCGGAAGGCGGAATCGACAGCCGGCAGCCCCGGCGGACGCCCGGCGCGCTTGACAGGGTGGCGCGCAGGATTTAGCATTCTCCGCATGACCAAACACACCGTGTTGCTCGTCTCGCTTGCCCTCTTCGTGTGTATCAGTGCGTGTCGGACCCCGCCGCCCGCGCCGAACGCGGCGCCCCGCCCCGGGGGGATCACCGTGCGGGCGCACTGGAAAGGCGCCGGCCCGAGGGCCACCGCCGAGAAGCTCGACGAGCCGCTCCACCAAGAGCTAGAATGCAGCACGCGGCTTTAGAGCCGCATAATACCGTGGTTCAGCCTGAAGCTGATGGCGGCCTAACAATGTGGGTGGGCCGTCAGAATATTTGGC
>JAWODX010000354.1:0-6614 GCA_046483085.1 Planctomycetota bacterium | reverse complement strand
TCGTCCGCGCTCTGGGTGAGCCACAGTCGTTTCGAGCCGGCGTCGTCACGGAGGAACATCCGGATCGTGCCGTCGTCGGTGACGAACCACGACGGCTCGGTCGGCCGGAACGTGTCGGTCCGCTCGGCGACCGCCGCTCTCTCCCAGTCGTCACCGGACGCGGACAGCGCAACGCACGGGACGTGCCGCCGGTCAACCCCGGTGAACATCCATCGTCCGTCGGGGAGCCGCCGCGGTGCCTCGTTCGCGTAGATGTCATCGACGAGCAGTCCCTCCGGCTCCCAGCCGCCGCCGGTCCACCGGAAGCTCTCGGTCGCCAGGTCCTCCCAGCAGACGCCGGGCGTCGCCTCGCCTTCGATATAGCGTGCGCGGCTGTACCGCACGGCGAGGCAGCGGAGCCCGTCGCCAGCGAGCCAGAGCCCGCCGCAAGTCCAGCGGAGCAGGCCGTCGGGCCTGGGCGTGACGAGCTTGGGCTCGGACCAGGTCCGGCCGTCGTCGGACGTGGCGTACCGTACGACCTGGCCGGTGCTGTCCTCGTTGATGATGCCCTGCGACCAGGCGGCGACGAACCGGCCGTCGGCGTGGGCGATCGCCGCGTGACAGCCGTACTGGTACCCGCCCTCTTCGGCCGGGCAGACGGCGATCGTCTCGACCGGGGCGTCGGTCTCGACGCACCGTTCGAGCAGGCCGGACTCCAGCACGTGTACCATGTCCTCCGTGGCCCCGGGCGAGCCGTGCTCGTCGGCGGCTCCGGCCGAGAGGCGGCCGTCGGCGGCGATCAGCGGCTTCGCGACTTCGATCTCCTCGTCGGGGACGAGGTGGTGCGGGCGCCGCGGGACGCCCGCCGGCAGCCCGACCTTCCGCATCATCGCCTTCAGCAGGGCGATGTAGTTCGCCGAGTCCGCCAGATGGTCCGACAGCGGCGCCAGGTACCGCGCCTTCTCCCTGTCGCCGTGATAGGCCTCGACCGATTCGCGGGGGAGCGCGTTCGCCAGATCGTTGATCGAGCCGTCGCAGACATCGCCGAACCGGTCCCGCTCGTGCGGCCCGCCGGAGAAGATGAGGAACCCGTCGGGCGCGCGCTCGCGCAGGGCGGCGGCCGCGTCGGCGTCGGGGACCGCGTCCTTGAACCCGGCGATCGGGCCGGGGAACCGGTCGGCGAGCCGGGCGACCACGTCGTGCGGGAGGGTCAGCCCGGTCCGGCCGGGGTTCTGGTAGACGATCATCGGCAGGTCGGTGCTCTCGGCGAGCTCGGCGTAGTACGCCTCGAGCCCGTCCGGGCCGGGCGTCTCGAACCAGGGGGTGAGGACGAGTGCCGCGTCGCAGCCGCAGTGGGCGGCGAGTTCCAGGAACCGCTTCGCGGCGCGGGTGGTCGTGGCGCCGGTGCCGGCGATGACGGGCACGCGGCCGGCCGCCTGGCTGACCGCCGTCCGCCACAGCGCGCCGCGCTCGTCGATGTCCAGGGCGTGGGCCTCGCCGGTGGTGCCCGCCGCGATCAAGGCGTCGACCCCGCCGGCGATCAGGTGCTCGGCGATCGACCGGAACGCGTTCAGGTCGAGGTGTTCGTCGGCGTCGAACGGCGTGACGCACGCGACGTACAGCCCGCCGGTCACTCTCGTGGAATTCATCGGTTCCGGCACTCGTTTCCTTCAGCGTCTCTCACAGAACGGCGGGGCAGACATTCCTGTCTGCCGCGCAGCAGGCAAGAATGCCTGCCCCACCCGGAAGAAGACCGCGTGTCGTCGGGCAGTTCTATTTCACGTCCACCTTGACCACGTTCGAGAGGTCGCTCTGGTTCGGCTGCTCATCGTAGGTCTTGAGTGCGAACCAGACCGTGCCGGGCTCGAGGCCGGCGATGGTGACGGTCTGCTTCGTGCCGGCGGCCTTGGGCTTCGGCTCGTTCTTGCAGTTCGTCGCGGCCCAGAAGCTGATCTCGGTGTCGGCCTTGTTGCGCCAGTCCGACCGCTCCTTAATCTCCTTCGTGGCGTGCTTGACCTGGTACTCGGCGACCGGCCCGGGCTGGTCGTACTCCTGGTCCTCGCCGGGCGCGGTCCAGGTCAGCTTGACTTTTCCGCCGCCGAGCGCGTCGGCCGCGAGGTCGGTCACCGCCGCCGGCGGGTCCGTGTCGGCTCGCGGCGACTTCTTCAGCGAGACGTACTCCTGCCCGAAGCCGTTCACCTGCCAGTACCGCAGCGCGCGCTGCTCGCCCAGCTTGGCGACCTGGGCGTGCGCGTCGGCGGCGTCCATGTACCGCTTCTGCCCCGTGGCCAGGTACGCCCAGCTCATCGTGCTCATGCAGCGGTGGCCGCTGGAAGACCGTCCGCCCGGCCGGTCGGCGTACCAACTGTAGCTGAAGCCCTGCGGCTTGTTCCGCATCGCGTCGTCGTAGCAGAGCCAGTCGGCGATGCCGAGGATCGCGTCGCGGACGTCCTCCCGCGGGTAGTGCCGATAGAACCGCCCGAGCGACATCCCGACGGCCGCGGCCATGAACGGCACCTGGCGAGCGAGCTTCCCCTTGTTCCGGCCGCGGGTCTCCTTTGCGTCGTACGGGCTGATCGTCCCGATCCGCTTGTCCTGATGCTCGACGATGTACCCCACCGCCTTGCGGGCGGCGGCGAGGAACTTCTCATCGTTCGTCGCCTCGTAGACCGAGACCAGCGCCCGCGTGACCCATCCGTGCGCGCGGCTGACCTTGCCGCCCTTTCCGCCCATCGCCCGATGCGCGAACGAGACCGCCTGCTGGCCGTAGGCGTCGAGCGCGCCGAGACACTGCCGGTCGCCGGTCAGGTAGTAGTAGTTGACGACCTCGTCGACGCTGAAGTGCTGCGTGTCCATCGGGCCCCAGCCGCCGCCGTAGTTCCAGGCGCGGTCGTACCGGCGGACCTTCGCCGCGGGCGGCTGGACCGAGGCGTACTTTTTCGCGCCCGCCCGGTAGTGCGTGCGGTAGAATCCGCTGCCCTCCCAGCGCGTCTTGTTGATCGGCTTGTCGAAGTGGATGTAGCGGCGGTCGCGCCAGTGCCGGCTCACCTTCTCGGCCTCATTGAAGAACCGCCGGTCGCCGGTCTGGAGATACGTGAGGTACAGGTGGGCGGTCTTGAGGAGCGGCTCGTATCCGCCGCCGGGCGCGGAGGACGAGCCGCTCTCGAACTCGGGGTCGGCTCCGAAGTGGCGCCACGCATTCTCCTGCCAGGACTCCTTCAGGCGACGCTCGACGTATCGCTTCATGCTGAACGGGCGGAACCGCCGGGTGATCTGCTTCGCGGTCGCCTCGTCGCAGGGTGCGAGGTAGCCGAAGTCGCCCCAGGCCCGGCTGTCGCTCACCCATTTCGGGTCGACCCAGAAACGGAGATAGTTGCCAAACGCTTTCGAGATCCGGTCGCCGGCCGCCTTGTCGAACTCGCCGTCGACCTGCGTGAGCTGGATCTCGTACGTCTTCTGGCTGTAGATGTCGAGGAACTGCTCGGTGTCGCCCCACGGCTTGAGGACAAACGCGCTCTTCTCGGCGGCGAGCTCCGCGGGCTTGTTTTCCTTCAGGTAGCGGACCGTCATCACCCCCCATCCGTTGCGCTTTCTGCCAGCAATCCAGTCGTCGCCGTGCAGCGTCTCGTCGACGTCGGGCGGAGCGGAGATGAGGATCCGGGCGTCCTTGACGAGCGGCATGCCGATCACCGGCTCGTGGCTGTTGGTCAGCGCGTAGCTGATCCGCACGAAGGGAAGGCCGGCGTAGAAGCGGAGGCGGGCCGTGTAGCCGTAGAGATACGGGAGCGTGCCCCTGCCGTCGCCGGCGAACGTGTGCCGGCCGCGGACGAGGATCGTCGCGCGTTCCGGCCCGCTCTCCTCGATGGTCACCTCGGTCGGGGCCGACGCGGTCGAGGTGTACACCTCGCCGTTGGTCAGGGTCAACGCCGACTGCACCAGCTCGGGGCGGTCCTTGTCCAGATGAACGGAACGGTTGCCGAACGATACCGTGATCCATCTGTCGTCTTCCTTCACGGTCACGCACTTGTAGGCGGTCGTCACCTTGCCGGGCTTGAGGAAGAACTTGACCGCGCCCTTCGCGGGCACGGTCGCCCGGGCCTGGACGAGCAGCCAGCAGACGCTGCCGTCGTGGCCCCAGCGGTTGATCGCCGAGAACTGAGCCGGGACCTCCTTTCCGTCGGCGTCCTCCAGGTGCACGTCGCCCGGGTTCTTCACAAGGCCCATCGGCAGCGGGACGCCGCCGCTCACCGGCTCGTCCTTCCGGGCGACCGCGGCCGACTCGCGGACGATCAGCTCCGCGCTCCAATCGCCGGCCAGGGCCGGGACCACAACCAGAACAGCCGACAGGACAGCCACGGTGCGCACACAAATCTGTCTCATCGGGAACCCCTTCGGGCCGGAGCAAGGGAAACCGCCTCGAAACCTCACTGTACCGGCGCGCCCGTTCCCCCGCAAGCCCTTTTCGATCTGCGGGCGGAACCGGCGGCGGTCCACTTGTCTTGCCGCATCGTCTGCGATACACTGCGCGCGACGCGGGCAAGGTGTATGTCCAGTGCCCCGACCCGTGCGCCTGCACGGGCGGGGGGGGCCGTGACGTTCGGCATCGAGCGCGTGGACGAGAACACGGAAGGAGAGTGACGGATGTCGGTGTACATGCTCGTCGAGGTCACCGTCAAGGACCGCGCGACCTACGCCGAGTACGTGGGCGAAGTCGACTCGGTCGTCCGGGCGCACGGCGGCCGCTACCTGGCGAGAGGCGGCAAGGTCATCCCGATCGCCGGTGACTGGAACCCGGAACGCATCGTGGTGGTCGAGTTCGGGTCGTTCGAGCAGCACCAGCGGTGTATGAACTCGCCGGAGTACCGCGCCCTCGTGCCGCTGCGCGATCGATCCGCCGAGATGCGCTCCATCCTCGTCGAGGGCTGCCCGCCGAGCGGCCGACCGGCCTGACCCGTCACAGCGGAAGGAGGCCCGCGATGCCCGACGTCCGGATCGCCGTCATCGGCGGCGGATCGGCATACATGACCTCGATGTTCGCGTCGCTGGCCCGATACGCGCGCGAGGGCGGGCTGGCCGGGAGCCACGTCGCCCTGATGGACATCGACGGGCCGGCGGTGCGGCAGATGTGCGCCTGGGGACAGGCCGGGGCGACGAACGGAGACGTCCCGCTCTCGTTCTCGTGGACGACCGACCTGCGGGACGCGCTCGACGGCGCCGACTTCGTCCTCTCGATCATCCGGCCCGGCGGGCTCGACGCCCGCTACCTCGACGAGACGATCCCGGAGAAGCACGGCGAGCTGGGCATCGAGACGGTCGGCGTGGGCGGCGTGTTCATGGCGCTCCGCTGCATCCCGCACGTCGTCGGGATCGCGCACGCCATCCGGGAGACGTGCCCCCGGGCGTGGCTGATCAACTACACGAACCCGGTGAACATGGTGTGCGACGCGACGATCCGCGCCGGGCACGAGCGGACGCTCGGCCTGTGCGACGGCGTGTGGGGGGTGAAGTGGCTCGCCGCCAAACTGCTCGGGATCCCGACCAGCCGCGCCGGCGAGATCGAGGCGTACACCGCCGGCGTCAACCACCACACGTGGTGCCTCCGGCTCCATCACCGGGGCCGGGACCTGTACGAGATCATGGACGAGCTGATCGACGCGGCCGACCTGTCGGGCAAGGCGGGCTATGAGCCGATCGATGGGAACCCAATGCTGAACGTCGTCGAGGCCGACGCCTGCCGGCTCTATCGCTACTTCGGCCTCCTGCCCGGGTCCGTCTACTACGCCCGCTACTACTACAACCTGCGGAAGCTGATGGACGTGCACCTCGATCCGGGGTTCGAGCACCGGTCCACCTGGCTGAAGAAGGTGGCGGCGGAGAAGCGGGCGGAGATCGGGCGGCAGCTCGACGCGGGCACGGCGTCCATCGCCCCGCGCGACGAGGAGGACGCCGCCCACGGCGACCAGGCGATCGGCGCGGTCCACGCCATCGCCAACGACACGCGGACGACCGAGACGGTGAACGTGGTGAACCACGGCGCGGTGCCCAACCTGCCGGACGACGCGATCGTCGAGGTCGCCGCCACGATGACCGCGAACGGCCCGATCCCCGTCGCCGCCGGCGCCCTGCCGATGACCGTCGAGGGCATGGTGCGCGACGCCTGGGCCGTCGCCAGGCTGACCGTCGACGCCGCACTGGCCGGCGACCGAGACCTCGTCCTCCAGGCGGCGATGGCCCACCCGGCGCACCGCGACCTCGACGTCATCGAGCAGGTGATCGGCGAGCTCTTCGACGCCCATCAGGACTGGCTGCCGCAGTTCGAACCGGCCTCCTGACCTTCGCTATTCCGCCGTTACCGGGCTCATCAGGCCCACCGTTCGGTCCGTTCCCAGGGCAAGTACGTGTTTCGCCCTCGGGAAATCCCGGTACAGCCACCGGGGTCGCGCGGGAGGGCGTGCCTGTTCGGTCTTTTGGCCACCGCGAAACGCACACCTACCCGGGCAAGCTGCCGAGGTCCCGGCGGACGGTGCACTCAAGGGCGGCTGTGGCGCCGCGGGTTGACACGTGTCGCGGGCATCCTGCCCGCGGTTTCGCGGCCATCTTGGCCGCGGTCCGGATGCATACAGAGTGCGAGGGCG
>JAWODX010000319.1:0-9430 GCA_046483085.1 Planctomycetota bacterium | reverse complement strand
CTGACGGCCGAGGAGTTGTCCGAGACGATGCGCAAGGTGGTCGAGGGCCACCCCCGGCTGCTGCTGCGCCCCGAGCCGTGGCCGGGCGGGCTGAGCCTGGCCGAGCTCCGGGCGCGGGCGAAGGAGACATCCCGGGCGAAGGCGGTCGCGCGGCTGACAAGGGAGGCGAGGAAAGAGATCGCCCGGGCGGCCGGGAGCGAGAAGCCGCTGCGCTACCACAGCGGCCGCCGGGTCGCGCTCTATTACGCGGCGACGGGCGACGAGTCGGCGGTCCCGCCGCTGGTCGACTACGTCCTGGCGGCGAAACCGATGTACAACTGCGGCGGCGGGCTGGTGACCGCCTGCCTGGCGTACGACTGGGTCTGCACCAGCCCGAACTTGGCCGAGGCGGAGAAGAAGAAGATGCGCGACCACATCGCCGCCACGGCCTTCCGTTGCGCGAAGGTGCAGGAGTCGGGCCACGCGTTCGCCATGTTCCATCACCGGGGCGCCTGCGGCTGGATGGCCGACGTGCTCGTCGCCGGGCTGGTCTTGCACGGCGAGCACCCGGACGCCGAGAAGCTACTCCGCTGGGGCGCGGGGTATTTCGTCAAGAATTACTTCCGCGGTTGGCGGCGGCTGGGCGGTCGGTGGAGCGATTACTACATCGGCTCGAACCAGATGCCCCGGGCCATCGCCTGCTGGGCCAGCGCCGTCGAGGAGCCGGACGTCTACGAGGTCATCCGCCGCGACTACGGCGACTGGCTGCAGGGGCACATGTACTACCTGATGGCCGCCCGGCTCCCCAGCCGGACCTTCTCCGCCCCGACCGCCGGGTTCCTCCACAGCCAGACCCAGCGGCTGTCCAGCCCCGCCAATTACCTCCTGATCTGCCGCGGCTACCGGAACCCCGACGGCTACGCGTTCCTCCGATGGATGGAGAAAGGGCGGCGCGGGCGCTGGGACCCGCGGGACGACCTCCTGCTCTACGACCGCGCGACCGAGGCGAAGAAGGCGTGGTTCGACCGCCAGGCGCCGTTCGCCTGGATGTGGGGCCGGGACGGGAACGGCTACGTCCAGATGCGCTCGAAAGGATGGGCGCCGGACTCCACCGTCGTCGAGTTCCGCTGCGGCGACTACGTCTGGAGCCACGCCCTGACCTGCAACAACAACTCGTTCTACATCTACCACAAGGGGCACCTCGCCCTGCACAGCGGGCTGTACGACGACTACTATCGCGACGACCACACGGCGCACTACTACCCGCGCACGGTGGCCTCGAACAGCATGCTGATCGAGCAGCCGGGCGAGTTCTGGTGGTCCCGCCGCACTTTTCGCGCCTACGGCGGCCAGCGCCTGCCGTACCGCGGCGGCTCGACGAATTTCACCTACGACGAGTATCTCTCGCGCCTCGACGCCAAGCACCGGTACGAGATGGGCGAGATCCTGGCCTTTGAGCACGGCCCGGACCTCCGCTGGGCCTATGTGTGCGGCGACGCGACCGACGGCTACAACAATCCGAAGTACTCCGACGTCTCCCGTGACGGCAAGAGGAAGAACAAGCCGAAGATCGATCTCTTCACCCGCTCGATGGTGTATCTGCCGAAGGCGGGGAACAACCTGATCGTCTTCGACCGGGTGAACGCGCTGGACGCCGGCTATCGGAAGGCGTGGCTGCTGCACTCGGTCGGCCGGCCCGAGATCAACGGGGAGCTCATTCGGGCGAAGGTCCGGGGGCACATCGAGGACTTCGACGGCGACACGGCGCGGATCACCTGGGCGGGCGGGATCATCCAGCCGCCGGACCCGAAGGACCCCGGCCGGCTGTTCGTCAGGAGCTTCCTGCCCGCCGAGCGGGTTATTCGGCGGATCGGCGGGAAGGGCCACGAGTTCTGGGTCGGCGGCAAGAACCGCCCGATCCGCCGGTACACCGGCTGCATCAAGGCGGGCACGCGCCATCCGATCGAGGTGGGGAACTGGCGGATCGAGGTCTCGCCCGCGCGGCCGGCGAAGTTCGACAACTTCCTGCACCTGATCCACATCTGCGACGCGCGCACCAAGACGTGTCCGCCCGCCGAGATGGTCGTCGCCAGGGGGCGGCGGATGATCGGGCTTCACGTCGCCGGCTGGCTCCTGATGTTCGGCCGCAAGGGCGAGCTCGACGGGCCGGTCGCGTACCGGGCGCCCGCCGGCCGCACCGAGCACCTCGTCGTCGACCTGAAGCGAGGGGCGAACTACAAGGTGGGCGGGATCGCCGACGAGCCGCAGGAGATGGCCGTCAGCGACGAGGGCACGCTGCGGTTCGCGACGGACGGAGCGGCCGACGTGACCCTGACGCCCGCCGACTGAGTAATTGTCTCAAAAGGGCGGATCAGCCGTGGCACGGGCATCCTGCCCGTGAATATCCACGGCCTGGAAGGCCGTGCCACCATTTTGAGATAGTCTCTAAGTGATTATCTCAACAGGTGGGTCGGACATTCCCGTCCGCCGTCTGGCAGGCAAGAATGCCTGCCCACCGACTGTTGAGATAGTTTGTAAGCCCGGAGCGGAGGCCGCGGACCTCGTTCCCGAGCCGAGACGGCGCCGTCCTTCAACGGGGCGCCGTCCTTCGGTTACCCGATCGTCATTCGTCGCCTGCGTCGGTCTTCGTCGCCGTCGATTCGACGGCGCTGTAGCTGTCGTGCATGCCGAGGATGCCCTGGTCGGGATGGTCCAGCGTGAACAGGACAGCTTTGTCGGTGCGGCGGATCACGAGGGTCAGATCCTCGCTGATCTCCGTCTCCGCTTTCTTGCCGTCCCGGACGTCGAGCAGGAAGCTCCTGGCGTCCTGCAGGGACGGCGGAGACGTCCGGGGCGGCTCCTGGACCACCGTCACGAGTTCCTGCTTCTCCTTCGACCAGAGCCGCCGGACGCGAGGGGGGTCCCCGACGGTCTTGGTGATCGCTTCGGACACGCAGGCGGCGAAGAGTTTCGGCGCCATCTTCCGGAACAGCGCGTTCGAGTTGTACACGTCCCCGCCGACCAGGTTCCCGTTGATGCCGAACGCGAAGCCGAGCACGTCCTTCTTTCCTTTCAGCGCCTTGCGCAGCATGCGGGCGTGCCGTCCGCCCACACGGGCCAGCGCCCGGTTCTCGAGGGTCAACTGGAGGCTGGACGGCGACCGCGCGGCGCGGACGGATGCGTTCAGCGCCTGGCCCATCCGGGCCTGGGTCCTGCGGACCTGCCGCCAGACGCGGCTCTGCGAGCCGTCGAGCTTCGCCGCCAGCCGCAGCTCGCGGGTGTTCAGGTAATGGCCGGCGGTGAACACGTGCCCCGGTTCGCCGCCGCGCTGGTTCCAGCGAGCCCGCTCGACACAGAAGACCTGGAGGCGGACGCCCGCGGCCGCCGGCCGGATGATGTAGTCGTAGCGAAGAGTCCGGTCCTGCTTGCCGCCCTTGACGATCTCGCCCGACTGCAGATAGATGTACCTGTCCCGGGAGAGGTTCGCCGCTCGCAGTTCCTTCACCTGGTCGGTCTCGCGGATGATGAGTTGTTTCTTCTTCAACGCCTCGTCCATGGTCAGGAACTTGTCGGCGCTGCCCGTGTCGTCCCCGTGGACGAGGAAGACCGCGAGGTTGTCGCAGGTGTACGGTCCGGAGACCCGGCACTCGCCGACCTGGATGGACGCCCCCTGCTCGGCGGGGCTGTCCCCGGCCCAGCACAGGACCGTCGCCGACAGAACAACGCACAGAACCCCCGGCGCCCGGATTCGTCTCATGACCGCCCTCCTATTCCCGTCCGGGCCGTCTCTGCCGCGCCCGACCGTTCACGGGTTCATACACAGGGCGCCGTCGTCGTGTTGCAGTTTTTTGCTGCGGCGGGCGGCGGCTCCGTCTCGAGGCGGCACGCCGCGGTTGACTCGGCGGCCGGCTGTGATATATTCAAGCGAGGGGCATCCACGAGTCCGGCAGGAGATGCCAGAGGGGGCGGATGCCCGGGAGCCGGCCGAGTCCTTAGACGAGGAGTGCGAGACATCATGTGGATGCAGACGACGCGCAGGATGGTTTTTGTGTCGATGCTACTGGTTCCGTGGGTCCGGGCAGGGACCGGATCGGCCGCCGGCCCGGCGTCGAAACAAGACGGCGCTGTCAAGGTGCTCAGCAACGACACGGTGCTCCGGACGTTCTGGGTGTACCGCACGCCGGTCGTTGTGACGCCGGAGGGTGAGCTCAAGCCGGGCCGGATCCCGCGCAAGCACCGGGGCAAGATGACGTACAAGACGATCCCCGATTACCAGTCGCCGCTGCCCGCACGCCGGTGGCGCTCGCTCGGGTTCGACGATTCCGGCTGGCGCCTGGGCAAGGCCCCGCTGGAGAAGTACCGCGGCCAGGCGACGGGCCGCCGACTGACCGCGCTGCACACGGCGACGCGGAACTCGATGATCTGCGCCCGCGCGAAGTTCATCGTGAACGATCCGGGGAAGGCGGACGGCCTGCGGGTCTCGCTGACATACGTCGGCGGCGCGGCGGTCTTCGTGAACGGGAAGGAGCTGGCCCGCAACCACCTGCCCGAGGGCGAGCTCAAGCCGGACACCCTCGCCGAGCGCTATCCCGACGACCTCTACGTCGAGCCGGGCAACAAGTACCTGCAGTGGGAGAAGGACAATCCGGAGGGCTTCGCCCGGCGATACCGGTCCTTGAAGGACGCGGGCGTTCCGGCGGGGCTGCTCCGCAAGGGCGTGAACGTCCTCGCCGTGCAGGTCTTCCGCGCCCCGGTGAACGAGCCCGCCACCCGGGTCACGCGCCGGCCGTACAGCGGGATGTACCGCGTCCCCGGCCTGTGGGCGTACGCGGCGCTGCGGGAGCTGCGGCTGACCGCGCCGCGCGGGTCGGCGGTGCAGCCGAACGTCGGGCGCCCGAAAGGCGTTCAGGTCTGGAACTGCGCGCCGTATGAGACCATCTCGGCGTTCCGGTACGGCGACCCGGGCGACGCGCTGGGGCCCATCGAGGTCGTCGCCGCTCGCAACGGCGTGTTCTCGGGCCGGTTCGTGGTCAGCTCGGACCGCGCGATCACCGGCCTGGAGGTGGCGGTCTCGCCGCTGGCGCAGGACGACGGCCCGGCATTGCCCGGGGAGGCGGTGCGCCTCCGCTATGGCCGGCCGGCGGTGGCGTCGGAGTCCTGGCGGCCCGGGCACCTGTTCGACGGGCTGGACGAGTCGATCCCGCCGCAGGTCCCGGTCTACAAGGGCCGCAAGGCGAACGAAGACGCCGGCGCGGTCGCCCCGATCTGGCTCACCGTCCGGGTGCCGAAGGCCGCCCGACCGGGCACCTACGAAGGCGACGTGACGGTCCGCGCGAAGGGGCTCGAGCCGACCGCGATCCCCGTCCGGTTCACGGTGTACGACTGGACCCTGCCCGATCCGATCGACTGGCGCGTGCGGCACCTGAACGTGCTCTCGCCGTATTCGCTGGCCAAGCACTACGACGTCCCGTACTGGTCGGACCGGCACTTCGAGTTGATCGCCGAGTCGATGCGCCTGATGGCGGCGATCAACGCGCGGCGAGTCTCGGCGGACCTCGCCGTCAGCCCCCGGACCCGCTCGGTCGACATCGAGAACTCGATGGTGCACTGGATCAAGACGGCGGCGGGATATCGGCACGATTTCTCGATCCTGGAGAAATACCTCGACGTGGTCGAGAAGACGATGACGAAGCCGCTGCCGCTGCGGGTGAACTGCTGGGGCGATTTCAACCGGAAGAAGCGCGACGAGTGGGTCAGCGCCAAGGTGGTGGCCGTGCGTGACCCCGAGACCGGCGAGCTGAGCCCGCTGGCGAATCCCCCGCCCGGCAGCGAGGAAAACTACCGGTTCTGGAAGCCCGTGCTGGATGAGCTCCGCCGGCGGATCGAGAAGCGCGGCTGGTGGGACGTGACGGCGATCGGCCACCAGAGTTACTGCTGGGCGCCGCACCCGGGGACCGTGCACGTGGCGAAGCGCAT
The DNA here is from genome assembly GCA_046483085.1 of Planctomycetota bacterium. Lineage (GTDB taxonomy): Bacteria > Planctomycetota > PUPC01 > PUPC01 > PUPC01 > JAWODX01. Next base: position 3,475 of record JAWODX010000319.1, on the reverse strand, counting down.
CTGGCCCGACGCCGTCTGGAGCTACACGTCGCACGCCGGGCGGCTCGGCGGGGCGTTCAAGGGGACGGAGAAGGGCGAGCGGATGCCGATCCGCTACTCCGAGTGCGTCTGGACCCAGGGCAAGTTCGATCCGCGCGGCTACCGGCGGCTGCTCGAGCCGGGCCGCGGCAGAAAGATGTGGAACTCGGTCTCGCGCAATCAGCACAAGGACAATTCGCCGCTGCTCACGCTGCGGCGGAAGCCGGAAGAGATGATCCTCCGCGGGCACGACGGGCTGGGCTACCTGTGTGCGGACTTCCTGCCGCTGCCGCACCCGAAGCGGGAGGGGCGGTTCTACAAGCTGGATGCCAATCACGGCGGCGTGCGCGGGGCGAGCACCCGATCGCTTCTCGCCGCCGGGCCCCACGGCCCGATCGCCACCGGCCGGTACGAGATGTTCCGCCAGGGCTCGCAGATCTGCGAGGCGATCTTCTTCCTCGAACGGGCGTTGCAGCAGAAGCGGATCACCGGCGAACTCGCCGACCGGGTCGACGCCTGCCTGACCCGGCGCGGCCGCGTGTTCATCAAGGGCTGGCACGCCGGGCGCCGCGAGCGCGACCGGACGCTCTTCGCCCTGGCCGGCGAGGTGGCGAACAAGACCGCATCGAACTGACACATGGAGAACGGCGCAATGAACGGCCGTCCGTTCTGGTTGCTCGGCCCCCTGTGCCTGGTGCTTGCCGGGACTGTGACCGCCGCGGGCCTCGACGAGTTCAAGGTCAAGCGGCAGGGGCCGTTCGAGTTCGCCGAAAAGCCGACGGTCGCCCGCCACGGCGACAGGGTGAGGATCTCGTTCGCGACGAAGGGGTTCTGCGACGCCACGGTCGCGATCGAGGATCCGTCGACATCCGAAGGGCCGGCTCCGAAGATCGTCCGTCACCTGGCATCCGGCGTGCTCGGGCCGAACGCGCCGGAGCCGTTCCAGAAGAACTCGAAGAAACAGACCGTCGTCTGGGACGGGAAGGACGACCAGGGGGTGTACATCGACGACAAGGATGCGCTGGCCGTGCGGGTGTCGCTCGGCCTGAGGCCGCGGTTCGAGCGGACGCTGTTCTGGTCGCCGAAGAAGCGGATCGGCCCGGGGAACCGGCCGCTGTTCGCCGCGGACCCCGAGGGAGTCTACGTCTTCGAGGGTGGCGGCGTCGATCACGTCCGGCTCTTCACTCACGACGGCGACTATGTCCGGACGGTCTACCCGTTCCCGCCCGACTGGTCGGCGGTCGATGACCCCGGCCGGCCGAAGGCGCTCAAGAAGGCGCTGTCCGGGGTGAACGGCCTGGAGTGGATGACGTTCCCGCAGGACGGCCGCGCGCTCCCGGTCTGGCAGGGGCTGGTGCAGGGGACGCTGTTCACCTCGGGCAACAACACGGGCCACGCGACCCTGGCCAAGTATGGCTGTGCGGCGTCGGCAATGACGCGGCACGAGAACCGCCTGGCGCTGGTGATGAACTCACTCAACCGGATGGGGACCGACGGGACGACGGCGGGCATGGAACTCTCGGGCCCGAGGACGTGGTTCAAAGGTCACAAGCGGCGGACGGGAGACATCGCGGTCGCACCCCGCAGCGCGACCTTCTCGCCCGACGGCAAGTGGCTCTACCTGACCGGCTATCGCGGCGGCCATCACTCGTGGCTCCACGGGGTGGCGCGGATGTCGTACCTGGGCGACAAGCCGCCCGAGGTCTTCCTCGGGAAGATGACCGAGAAGGGGGACGGCGACGACAACGAGCACTTCCGCTGCCCGGCGTCCGTCGCCTGCGACGCCCGCGGCCGCCTCTACGTGGCCGACTACATGAACGACCGCATCCAGGTCTTCCAGCCGGACGGCACGCACCTGAAGACCGTCGCGCCCGTGACGAAGCCGGTCAACCTCTTCGTCCATCCCCGGACCGGCCACATCTACGTCATCTCGTGGATGCTCGTCACCCGGTTCTTCCGGTCGGACAAGACCAGGATCCCGGCGACGTTCTCGCACTACGGCCCGCTGTCCAACCCGGAAAAGATCGGCACCTATGAGCTCCCGTTCGTCGGTTATAATCCGACGATCAGTTGGAACCGGTTCGGCGGCGTCCATCACGACGCGTTCGTCGACTGCCACACCGACCCGCCGACCGTGTGGGTCGTCCCGGGGACGGGCGACACGGCGAGCAAGCTGCTCCAACTGCGGTCCTCGTATTCGCCCGGCCAGTATCAGCGCTCGCCGTGGAGCGCCATGCACTACCGCCTGCTGCAGGAGCAGGACGGCAAGCTGGTCGAGAAAGCGAACTTCGCCCGCGAGGTATCGGACAAGATCACGTGGGTCAGCCCGCCGCATTCGCCCGCGCTCGACCGGCAGCGGCTGTACGTCGACCCGACCGACGGGATGCTCTACGTCGCCGAGGGCGACTGCGGCGTGGGCAAGGCGTTCAGGAAGCTGCTCCGGATCGACCCCGGCACCGGGAAAGTGAGCGTCGTCCGCCTGCCGTTCAGCACCGAGGAGATCGGGTTCGACCTCGGCGGCCTGATCTACCTGCGGACCGACACGCACGTCGCCCGGTTCCGGATGGAGGGCTGGCGCGAGGTGCCGTGGGACTACGGCGAGGAGCGCAGCAAGCCGGGGTTCGACGGCGACGGGTCGAAGCTCATCGCAACGCTCCCGCTGCCCGGCTCCGGCCGCCCGGGCTGCTTCCACCTCGGCGGGTTCGGCGTCTCGCCGAAGGGCCACGTCATCGTCTCCTGCTACAACATCAAGAAGCTGAGCGTGCGCATCCCCGGCGCGTTCAGTGCCCGGTTCCAGTTGGGCCGACCCTACCAGCCCCGGCTCTATCCCGGCCGCATCCGATGGGGCGAGATCCACGTGTGGGACAAGTACGGCCGGCTCGTCCAGGACGACGCCGTCGCCGGACTCCCCATGACCGACGGGCTCGCCATGGACGAGGACGACCACATCTACGTGTTGGCCGCCGCGAACCGCGTGCTCGACGGGAAGCCCTATCCGCTCGAACGGGCCGAGACGCTCATGAAGTTCCCGCTGGGAAAGGGCCGGATTATCAGCACAAGCAAGCGGGCCCGCATCCGGATGCCTGGCGAAGAGGGGCCCGACCGGCCGTTCGACCTGGGGAAGGGTAAGACCGGCAGCGCGTGGGTCGACGGCGCCGAGTGGCTCTACGGCGGGGTGGGGTACGGCGGGTTCAACTCGTCGAAGGGCGGCGGCGGGTGCGCCTGCTGGAACGCCCGGTTCGCACTCGACCTGTTCGCGCGGTCGTTCGCGACCGAGCTGAACCGGTTCCGTGTCGCCGTGCTCGACACGAACGGCAACCTGATCCTCCGGATGGGCAAGTACGGGAACGTGGACGTCGGGGTCCCACTGATCAAGACCGGCGGACCGGAGACCCCGCGGCCCGTGGGCGGCGACGAGGTCGCGCTCTGCCATCCGTCGTACCTCTCCGCCCACACT
>JAWODX010000230.1:0-2577 GCA_046483085.1 Planctomycetota bacterium | reverse complement strand
ATTTTGCACATCGATAATAAATCGATCACCCATCGACCAGATTTATGGGGGCATCGGGAAACGCTTCACGATACGCGCCGAACTGGCCCGGCGGCTTGTCGCCGTCCGGAGCACGAACTGCCCCCGCTGCCGCCGCTGCCAGCTCAAGGCGAAACGCGAGGCCGCCCGGGCGATCCGGGCGCACCACCTATTCCTGCAACGTCGCGAAGAGGTCCGGGCCGCCGACGATCTGCTCCGCTTCTCAAGACGCCGATGACCATGGAACTGCGAACCTACCAGCGCGAAGCCGTCGCGGCCGTCTACCAGCACCTGCGCGAGCGGGACGACAACCCGTGCGTCGTCATCCCGACGGGCGGCGGCAAGACCCCGGTCATGGCCACAATCTGCACCGACGCCGTCGGGCGCTGGGGCGGCCGCGTGCTGGTGCTCGCCCACGTGAAGGAACTGCTGCAGCAGACGCGGGCCCACCTGATCGAAATGGCGCCCGACCTCGACATCGGCGTCTACTCCGCCGGCCTCAAGCGCCGGGACACCGACCACCCGGTGATCGTCGCCGGCATCCAGTCGGTCTACAGGCGTGCGGACGAACTGGACCGTTTCGACCTCGTCCTGATCGACGAGGCTCACATGATCCCGCCGGAGGGCGACGGGATGTATCGGCAGTTCCTCGCCGACGCGCACCTGATCAACCCCCACCTGCGCACGATCGGCCTGACCGCGACCCCCTTCCGCATGAACAGTGGATATATCTGCAGGCCCGACCACTTCCTAAACGCGATCTGCTATGAGATCGGCGTCAAGGAGCTGATCCGCGACGGCTACCTCTGCCCGCTTCGGAGCAAAGCCGGCGCCGTCCGGGCGGACACGTCGGGGCTGCACGTGCGCGGGGGCGAGTACATCGCCACCGAGGTCGAGGACCTGATGGACGAGGACGAACTCGTCCGGGCCGCCTGCGCCGAGCTGGTCGAACAGACGCGCGACCGCAAGTCGGTGCTGATCTTCGCGTCCGGCGTGAAGCACGGGCGCCACGTGAAGTCGATCATCGAGAACGAGCACGGCCTCGAGTGCGGGTTCGTGTGCGGCCGGACACCGACGAACGAGCGCGACCACCTGCTGGCGCGGTTCCGGGGGAACGGCCAGGCCGGCCTGTTCGATGAGGGCGGCCCGCTCCGGTACCTGTGCAACGTCAATGTGCTGACCACGGGCTTCGACGCGCCCAACATCGACTGCGTGGCCATGCTGCGGCCGACGCTCTCGCCGGGGCTTTTCTACCAGATGTGCCTGGACATGGAAACGGAAGTACTGACACGCGACGGCTGGCGACGTTGCCATCAGGTGACCACCGGCGACGAGGTCGCTGCGTTCGATATGGACGTCGAGGAGGTCGCCTATGTCCCGGCCTTGGACAAGGTTCACCGGGCACTTCGGCGGCACGAGTCTATGTTCGGGGTCTCTGCCCCTCATCTCGACATCCGGGTCACGGATCAGCACAACCTGGTCGTCCGGAGCAAGTCCCGCTCGGCCAAGTACTGGCACCTGCAGGCGGCGTCGGACGTCGCTCTGCGCCGCGACTCCTACACCATTCCGGTTGCGGGCAAGGGCCGCCGATTTGACACGGACGCTCCGCTGACAGATGCCGAAGTGTCCTTCCTGGGCTGGTTCTTGACCGACGGATACCACAACCAGGCCAACGGGACAATCCACATCAACCAGTCGGTGACCAAGTACGTGGACCGGATTCGCGCCGTGCTGAACGCTGCCGGGTTCGGTTTCCGGGAATACCGTATTCCTCGAACGGGCAGGCACGCCGAGTACGAGGACAACGTCGCATTCCTCATACCACACGGCCAACCCCGGGGAGAAAACCGCGAGAAGCGCGGCTGGGCAGACCTGGCCCTCTGGATCGACAAAGATGTCCCGGCCATCTACGACACACTCAGCACCCGGCAGTTCCACTTACTTCTCAAGGCGATGGACCGGGCGAACGGGCGCCACCCGGTTGGGCTCGGGTACCGCACACGCACAATGTCCATCGCCCTCGGGTGTCGCCAGCGCCTGGCGGACCGCATTCAGCAGCTCGCGGTTGAACGGGGATATCGCTGCAACATTGCTGAACAAGATCCCAAGCCGACCGATTGGAACGCGCACCCCCAGCGTCAGTGGCAGATACATATCAGGAAACAGCAGGTTGCTTACATCGGCGGGACGAACCATCAAGGCAATTCAACAGTTCGCAACCGGTGCCGGCTCGAGCCGGTGGACTTCAAGCCGAACGAGTGGGTCTGGTGTCTGACGACTGAAAAGGGCACGCTCGTGACCCGCCGCAACGGCAAGGTCGCGATCCTCGGTAATTGCGGACGCGGGTTCCGGATGCATCCGGGCAAGGATGACTGCCTGGTTCTCGACTTCGCAGGCAACATCCTGCGCCACGGGCCGGTGGACCAGATCCGGATCCGCGAGCCCGACGCGAAGGGCAGCGGCGAGGCACCTGCGAAGGAATGCCCCGAGTGCCACGCGGTGGTCGCCGCCGGCTACGCGATCTGCCCGGAGTGCGGCTACGAGTTCCCGCCGCCTGAG
>JAWODX010000209.1:0-10918 GCA_046483085.1 Planctomycetota bacterium | reverse complement strand
CGAACGCGCCGCACCGGGCAGTCGTCGCGATGGGGGCAGTTCTCACACGCCTCCGCGGGCATCTCGGTGCGCGTTTTGCCGGTCTCGGGGTTGTGTTCGGACCGCTCCGGTTCGTGCCCGGCCGGGCAGCGTTCGACCGTCTCGGTCTCCTCGTCGACGGCGAAGTCGTCGATGTTCAGCTCGTCCTCGTCCGCGTCCGGCTCGACCCCGGGGACGGGGGCCTGGAGATCGACGCCGTGCTCGGCACACTCCTGGTGGCTCTCGTCGCTGCCGTAGTGGGTGTCGGCGTACAGGGTGTCGGGCAGCAATTCGGCCTCCGCCAGGTGCTCCACGATCTCGGCCATCGCGTCCTGGTCCTGCTCGGCCGCGGTCTGCGGGATGACGGCCGTGACGAGCTGCGTCTCGCCCGTCGCCGCAGCGGCCACAGTAGAGCGCCGGGGCTCTCGTGGGGCGGATGGCGGTCTCCGCGGGCGGCCCCTTGCCGTCACGGCCGGTTCCCGGTATGCTGTCGCGCGTTGGCCGGGAACGGCAGACCAGGCGGAAGGAGCAGAAGGATGGCAGTCGAACTCGCCGAGAATGTCTATTGGGTCGGCGTCGTGGACTGGGCCCTGAAGCACTTTCACGGGCACGAGCTGTCGACGCACCGCGGCTCGACGTACAACGCTTACCTGATCCGCGACGAGAAGACGGCGCTTGTCGACACCGTGTGGAGCCCGTTCGCCGAGGAGTTCGTGGCGAACGTCCGGGCGGTGGTCGACCCGGCGGAGATCGACTACGTGATCGCGAACCACGGCGAGCCGGACCATTCGGGGAGCCTGCCGGCGATCATGGGCCTCTGCCCCGACGCGACCCTCGTCGTCTCGAAGCGGGGCGCCGACAGCATCCCCGGCTACTACCGTCGGGACTGGGACCTGCAGCCGGTGGAGACGGGCGACACGATCGGCCTGGGCGACCGCGAACTCTCGTTCGTCGAGGCCCCGATGCTCCACTGGCCCGACACCATGTTCACCTACCTGTCGCCCGACGGCATCCTCATGCCGAACGACGGGTTCGGCCAGCACTACGCGACCGCGTTCCGCTTCAACGACCAGGTGAACCAGGCCGAGCTGTGGGAGGAGGCGCTGAAGTACTACGCCAACATCCTCACCCCGTTCAGCAAGCAGGTGATCCGGAAGATCGACGAGCTGCTCGAGATGGGCGTTCCCGTCAACGTGATCGCGCCGAGCCACGGCGTGATCTGGCGCGACGAGCCGATGCAGATCGTCGAGCAGTACCGCGAGTGGGCGGAGCAGAAGCCGGAGCGGCGTGCCGTCATCCTCTATGACACGATGTGGGAGGCGACGCGGAAGATGGCCGAGGCCGTCGGCGACGGCCTCCGCGAGGAGGGCGTCGACTTCAAGCTCTTCCACATGGCGGTCAGCGATCGGAACGACGTGATCGCCGAGATCTTTCGGGCCGGGGCGATCGTGGTCGGCTCGCCCACGCTGAACAACGGCGTGCTGCCGACGATCACGCCGATCCTGGAGGACTGCCGCGGGCTGCGGTTCCAGAACAAGGTCGGCGCGGCGTTCGGCTCCTACGGCTGGAGCGGCGAATCGGTGAAGATCATCGAGGAGCACCTGGAGACCTGCAAGATCGAGGTCGTTGCCGAGGGGGCCAAGGCGAAGTGGCAGCCGGACGCAGATGCGCTCGCCGCCTGCCGGGAGCTCGGCGGCCAGGTCGCCGACGCGCTGCCCTCCGACGGCGGCCATGGTTGAGTGGTGTGGGCGCGGGTCTGTGTCGCGTGGCCATCCTGCCGGGTCGAGCGCGGTCGGTGAAAAATCGGTTTCGGCGCCGCCGCCGCGCGTGTACAATAGCCGTGTCCAGATGCATCTCTGCCTGTCTCCGGTGTGTCCGCAATGCCATCACGGAAAGAGCTCCGCAAGCGGCTGGAAGAGCTGAACCGGGACGCTCTCGAGCGGCCTCCCAAGCCGGAGCACGATCTGGACCGCCTCCGGCGTAAGCGGGCACGCCAGGAGCGCGGCAAGCCCTCGCCGCCGACGGACACGCCGCGGCCCGACGACCCGCCCCCGCTTCTCCACGGCCGGGACCTGCCCCGCACGTGGTCGAGACCCGAGCCGCGCCGACCGGCCCAGGCCGAGCCCGTCGAGCTCGTCGACGCCGTCTCCGGCGCCGAGGTGCGCGGGCCGCACGGCGCGCGCGCGTTCCTCATCACGAACGACATCCGCGAGCTGGAGGAAACCACCGACGAGTTGTGCGAGCAGTTCCGCCGATCGCTCCGCCGCGCCGACTCCCCCGCCCGGCGGTGGATCGCCGAGTACTGCGGCGGCCGCAGCGTGGCCCCCGACGAGCTCGTCTTCTTCGACCTGGAGACCACCGGGCTCGGCAGCTCGCCGCTCTTCCTCATCGGGACGATGACCTGGGAGAACGGCGGGCTGGTCGTCCGCCAGTATTTCGCGCGCAACTACGCCGAGGAGCCGGCCGTCGTCTCGCTCTTCCGCGAGAGCCTGGCCGGCAAGGCCATGTTCGTCTCGTTCAACGGCAAGAGCTTCGACCTGCCGTACGTGCGGGTCCGCGCCGCGTCGACGGGCGTCCCGTTCGCCGTCGACCTCGACCACTTCGACCTGCTGCACGTGTCGCGCCGGATCTGGCGCGGCAGACTGCCCGACTGCCGGCTGCAGACCCTCGAGCGGCACGTCTGCGGCCGCACGCGCGTCGGCGACATCCCCAGCGCCGAGATCCCGCGCGCCTACCACGAGTTCGTCCGCACCGCCGACGCCCGCGAGATGGTCGAATGCCTCGAGCACAACATGCTCGACCTCGTCACGCTCGCGGACCTGATGATCCGCCTCCCGCCGCCCGCCTGAGCCGGGCGGCCCGCCCGGTTTCTTGCACCCTTTTGCCCGGCTCATGCAATGATATCATGATGACACGGAGAGACGGCGTGAGCGCACGACAAGGCCTGACCCGCCGGGAGCTCGGGGCCCTGGTCCGCGCGCACCAGGCGCAGCTCTATCGGTATCTCCGGTATCTCGGCGCGCCGGCGGCCCCCGCCGAGGATCTGCTCCAGGACACGTTTCTCGCCGCCATGGAAAGCCCGACCCCACTCCAGGCCGAGGAGCCCGCGGCCGCGGCGTGGCTGCGCGGGGTCGCCCGAAACCGGTTCCTCATGTGGTGCCGGCGCCGAAAGACCAGCCCCGTCCAGCCCGTCAACCAGCTCGTCGAACAGGCCGAGGCCGTCTGGGTCGCCGAGTTCCTGCACGGCGACAACGGGTTCGAGTACGTCGAGGCGCTCCGAACATGCACCGAGTCGCTGCCCGAGAAGCACCGGCGGGCGCTCGACCTCCGCTATGCCGAAGAGGCGTCGCGGGCGCGAATGGCGGAGCTGCTCCGCATGACCGAGAACGGGGTGAAGTCGCTGCTCCGGCGGATCCGGGCGCGGCTGGCCGAATGCATTGAACGACGGCTGAGAAGTCAGGAGGCGTGAGCATGAACGATCGGAAGGATCGGCTGATCGACGTGCTGCTCCACGAGACGGTGGGCGGCGAGAGCCCGCCCGACGTGAGCGACCGGGTGCTCGCCCGCGCGTTCCCGCGCCGCCGGCGACGGTGGGCCCTGCCCGTCGCGGCTGCCGCAGCGGTCGCGTGCGTCGTCGCCGCGTGGGCACTGTGGGCCGGCGGCTACCCGGCCCCGACGGCGACCGGGCGGTACACGGTGGTGGGCGGCAGCGAGCTCGGGCGCGGCGCGACCCTCCGGACCGGTGACGGTCCCGCCCGGCTGGAGCTGGGCGGCTATTGCGTCGTCGATGTCACACCGCACTCGCAGGTGCGAATCGGCGGCTGGCAGAAGGCCGAGAAACTCTACCTCGATGAAGGCGCGCTCCGCTGTCGCGTGCGGGCGCGCGGGGCGTCGTTCGCCGTGCGCAGCGCCGCCGGCCAGGTCCTCGTGACCGGCACCGAGTTCAGCGTCCGGTTGATCGACGACCCGCTCGCCCCGGCCGGCACGCGCATGGCCGTCAAGGTCACCGACGGATCCGTCCTCTGCTCCGGCGAATGGGGCCGGGTCCCCCTCGCGCAAGGCGACGAAGCCGTCCTGCCCGAGGTCGAGCAGGTTGCGACAACCGAAGGCCCCGGGCCGAACGACCCGGTCACGGACGGAGAGCGTGACGAGGAAGAAGGGCGCGGTCACCCCGAGCGCGACGTCGACCGCGAACACGATGAGCGGGAAGGAGACGATCACCCCGAGCGCGACGCCGACCGCGAACACGACGAGCGGGAGGGAGACGATCACCCCGAACGAGACGTCGACCGCGAACACGACGAGCGAGAAGAGGGCGATCACCCCGAGCGAGACGCCGACCGCGAACACGACGAGCGGGAGGGAGACGATCACCCCGAACGAGACGTCGACCGCCAGCACGACGAGCGGGAGGGAGACGATCACCCCGAACGAGACGCCGACCGCCAGCACGACGAGCGGGAGGGAGACGATCACCCCGAACGAGACGTCGACCGCGAACACGACGAACGAGAAGGAGGCGATCACCCCGAGCGGGACGCCGACCGCGAACACGATGAAGGACAGAAACCCGACGGCCGCGACGGCGAAGGAGACCGTGAAGGGCCCCGCGACGAAGAAGGCCCCGAACGCGTGAACCCGTTCAGGGACGAAGGGCCCGAGGCCGGCCGGAAACCGGATCACGAGGAACGCCCCGAAGGCGAGCACCCCGAGGGACGCGAAGGCGATGAGCAACCGCAGCGCGAGCACGACGGAGACCGCGAGCGCGAAGGCGACGGGGCTCGTGACCGACCGCGCGACGAGGCCGGCCGACGCGAGCAGGACGACGGGCAGCCGGAAGAAGCGAAGGCGCGCGTCCGGTCGTGCGCGATCGCCGGGCCGCTCGTCGCCGCTGACGACGATGGGTTCACGGTCGTCGTGCGGCATTTCCGCGGCCGCGAGTTCCGTCGCGGCCGGAAGCTGCGCATCCTCTATCCGAAGGACCGCGACGGGCAGCGAGCCGTGTCGGACAAGGTGCTCCGCCGGCTCAGGGCGCTGGCCGCGCGCCGGGCGACCGTCACCGTCGACGCGCAGTCGTTCAGCGATACCGTGGGCGCGACCCGCATGCTGCCGGGCAACCGGCTCGTCGAACGAGAACGCCGGAGGGACGGCGACCGGCGCGAGGGGGACCACAAGCGCGAAGGCGATCGGCCGCGTGGGGGCGACGATGAACGCGGCCGCGAAGGCGACCGGGACGGAGAAGGCTACGCCGAGCGCGAAGGTTGACTCGCCCGGCCTTTCTCCCACGGTCCACCCGCGACAGGCACGAAGGGCGTTTTCGGATTTCATGAATTCATGAAATCCGAAAACGGTCCGCGGGAGCTGCCAGAGTCGTTGCACCGTTGCTCCGGGCCGGCGGGGCAGGAACCTGGGTACGGCTCTCCTCTCTGGCGACAGGCGTTCGTTGTCCGTGCGCCGGCACCGCGGCTTCCAAGGCATTGCGCCCCGCTCGCCGAGCGACGCTGTGCGCCAGGCTCTGGCTGGATCGGCCCCAACAGGACGCGTGCGAAACCCCAGACCGCGCGTCCGCCAACGTGTGGGCAAAGACGAGGTGTGGTGTCCCGGGGCGCTTTGCGTCGCAGCAACAGGGTCCAAATGGTCGCCCGGGAAGTCCCGGTTTCGCTCGCCGTGCCTTCCGACTACAATAGGATGGACCGCCGACGGAGTGGACCGTGGACGTTGAGGAGTTTCTGAACGGCATCCGCAGCTCGCCGGACTACGCCGGGCAGATGGTCTACGCGCGCGAGGTGGCGGCGCGCGAGGCGCGCTTCGGCGACCCCGCCGAGCCGCTGGGCGGACCGATCCGGGCGCTGCTGGCCAGCCGGGGGATCGAGCGGCTGTACGCGCACCAGGCGGCGGCGATCGACGCCGCCCGGCGCGGCGAGGACGTGCTCGTTGCCACGGGGACCGCGTCGGGCAAGAGCCTGTGTTACGTGATCCCCATCCTCGAGCGACTCCTCGAAGAGCCGGACGCCACGGCGCTGCTTTTGTTTCCGACCAAGGCTCTCTGCCAGGACCAGTACCGGAACTTCGCCCGGGCGCTGCCGACGGCCGGCATCGGCGACCTGGTCGCCGGCGTGTACGACGGCGACACGCCGGCATCCCTGCGCCGGCGGCTTCGCGACCGGGCCTCGGTCATCTTCTCGAATCCCGACATGCTCCACGCGGCGGTGATGCCCCAGCACGGCCGCTGGGCGCGGTTCCTCTGCGAGCTGCGGCTGCTCGTGCTCGACGAGCTCCACGTGTACAACGGGATGTTCGGATCGAACACGGCGAACCTGCTCCGCCGATTCTGGCGGATCTGCGAACACTACGGCGGGCACACAAACCAGCGGGGGTCGGAACCGACGGTGGCGAACGGCAGACAGGAATGTCTGCCCCACCGGGAGGGCGGACAGGCAGCGCCCAAGCATGGTGCGGACGCCCCTTTTACGAGGAGCAGAAGGGGGTGGGCACGTGTCCCCGGGCCCCAGGTCATCGCGTGTTCGGCGACGATCGGGAACCCGAAGCAACTCGGCGAGCGGCTGATCGGGCGCCGGATGACCCTCGTCGACGACGACGGCAGCCCGCGCGGCAGGCGGACGTATGTGTTCTGGAACCCGCCGCGGGTCCGCTCGGGCCACTGGCGCTCGCGGCGCAGCGCGAACGTCGAGGCGCACGAGCTGATGGCCATGCTCGTCCAGCGCGGCGTCCCGACGATCACGTTCTCGAAGGCGAAGATGACGGCCGAGATGATCCACCGGTACGTGTGCGACCGGCTGGGCGAGCTGGCCCCGCCGCTGGTCGACAAGGTGCGGCCGTATCGCGGCGGCTACCTGCCCGAGGAGCGCCGCGAGATCGAGCGGAAGCTCTTCAGCGGCGAGCTGCTCGGGGTCAGCACGACCCGGGCGCTCGAGCTGGGCATCGACGTGGGCGGGCTCGACGCGAGCATCGTCGTCGGCTACCCGGGCACGCTCGCCTCGTTCTTCCAGCAATCGGGCCGGGCGGGACGGCAGGACCGCGACGCGCTCGTCGTCCTGATCGGGCTCGACACGGCGGTCAACCAGTACGTGATGAGCCAGCCTGATTACATCTTCGGCCGGCCGGTCGAGCAGGCGGTGATCGACCCGGACAATCCGTTCGTGGTCAGCGGCCACCTCCGCTGCGCGACCCACGAGCGCCCGCTCGCCGACGGCGAGCTCGACACGTTCGGCCCCTATGCGAAGACCGTGCTCGACGTGCTTCGTGACAATCTCAAGGTCGACCACATCGAGGGCAAGTGGTACCACGCTGCGCCCGAGACGCCGCAGCACGAGACCGGGCTGCGGAATTGCAGCGACGCCACCGTCGTCATCGAGGGCGTCGACTCGGGCGCGGTGCTCGGCCGGATCGACCAGTTCGACGCCCCGCCCATCGTCCATCCCGGCGCCATCTACATGCACCAGGGCGACACGTATCGCGTGCTCGAACTCGACCTGGAGGAGAAGCGCCTCGCCCGGGTGAAGCGGGTGGACGTCGACTACTACACCCAGCCGATGGGCGGATCGGACGTGCACCACATCGACCACCCGCTCCGCCAAAAGCCGTTCGGGACCGGCACCGCGTTCTGGGGCGAGGTCACCGCGTACGACCGCACGTGGGGCTACGAGAAGATCCGCTTCTACGAGCTCGACGCGGTCTCGCGCCACCCGGTCGACCTGCCCACGCTGCAGCTCGAGACGATGGCGTTCTGGATCGTCCCGCCCGAGGGCCTGATGGAGCGCTTGAAGCGAGCCGGGCTCGACGCCCACTCCGGTCTTCGCGGCATCGGCTACGCCACCCGCATCCTGCTGCCGCTCTTCATCACGTGCGACACGCTCGACTTCTCCCACTCGGTGGGGAGCGTCAACTCGCCGTGGAACGCGGTCTTCGTCTACGAGCGCTATCCACACGGCCTGGGCTTCACGGAGAAGGCGTACGATCTGCTGGCGGCGATCCTGCCCGCGGTGCTGGAGCACATCCGCCGGTGTCCCTGCGCCGAAGGCTGCCCCTGCTGCGTGGGCAAGCCCCTGCGGATGTACGCCACGTGGAACGTCGAGCGCCACGAGGCCTCGATCCCCAGCAAGGCCGCCGCCCGGATGATCCTCGACGGCCTGCTCGGCGACCGGTCGAACCTCGACCAGCCCGATGCCGTCTCGCTCACCGACTCGGACGCCGACGACGAACTGCGGCTCGAGCAGGCGCTGCGGCGCCGCCTCGAACGCCTGCGAGAGCCGACGGTCTTCCATCCCATCGAGCCGAAGATCCGGACGGGCCATCCGGAGATCGCGCGGCCGGACGAGCTGGCCGGGGCGGATTCGGCCCGGCGGCGGACGGGCCGGCGGGACTTCCAGAAGGACCTCCGCCGCCGGCTCGCCAGGAAGATCAGCGACGGGAAGCTGTCACCGAAAGCGCCCAGGCCCGGGCCGCCGCCCGGCACGCGCAAGCCCGGCAGCAGCCGCAAGCCCACCGACTTCCCCGGGAGACCGTCGGCCCGCAAAGAGGCCGTCGAGGACGGGACACCGCCCGAGCCGAAGACGATGATCCACCTGGGCGATTCGCTCGCCGCGCGCGCCCGCCGCCGCAAGAAGGGGGGGCAGTGAGAAGTGATAAGTCAGAAGTGATAAGTGAGAAGTGATACTACGCGCGACACTATATTGTTTGCACGTGCTTGTGTGTGTCGCGGGCATCTTGCCCGCGGTTTCGCGGCCATCCTGGCCGCGATCCCGCCCTATACACAGTGCGAGCGCGAGACGCCCTCGCGACACGCGGGCAGGATGCCCGCGTCACGAGGCACGAAATGCAAACTGTTTTGTGTCGCACATAGTAAGTGAGAAGTGAGAAGTGATAAGTCAGAAGTGAGCAGCGGCGGAGAGGTGTCCTGGGGTGGGTGTGGTCTTGAGGGTGACTGCGAGCTGCGAGCTGACAGCCGGCAGCGGGCCACTGGGAGCTGGGAACTGATGGCTGACAGCCGATAGCCGAGTCGACCGATGACGGCTGCGCGGATGTTCGCGTCCGCCTGCGCCGCGCGGCGAGCGCGACCAGACCGACCAGCGCGAGAGCAGCAGGTTCGGGGATGGGCGCGCCGGGCGGGGGGCCGGGCGCGGCTTGCTCGGCGAGCTCGATTCCGCTCAGGACCCAGTTCGGGTCGCCGCCGCCCTCGTCGTCGATGGTGAGCGTGAACTGGCCGTCGGCGACCGCGGCCTCAAAGTCCTGCGTGACCATCGAGCCGGTCCCGGAGCTGATGCGGTCGACGAACTTGGTCCCTTCGACCCAGACCGAGATCTGCTCGTGCCCGTAGGTGCGGTCCTGGAAGTACAGGGTGACGTCGAACGTGGCGTTCGGCACATCGACGAGGAAGGTCTGGGCGGTATCGGCGAAGTGGAAGTCGCGGCCCAGGTCCGTGGCGCCGCCTCGGTCCCGGGCGCTGATGCCGTCGGGCGCCTGCCAGCCGTAGCCGAGCGCTGCGGTGTACTTGCCCGTGGTCGCGTCGCCCGCCCCGCTGTGGGGCCGGGTGACGGACGTCCAGCCGGGCTTCGTCACCTGGTTCGGATAGTCGAGGTCGAACTGCCAGGTGCTCCCGGCCGACGCGGTCGGGCAGGAGCCGGCGGCCACGATGCAGATCGCGATCGCCGTCATGATTCTCGTGACGCTCATCGGGGCGTTCCTCGTCTGGCTAGGTCCGCTTCCTTCGACTCATTCCGACGAGGCCGGCCAGGAGCACGGCGAGCCCTGCGGGCTCGGGGATCGGGCCGTGGTCGGGCCCGGCTGCCTGTTCCGATTCGGCCGGCCCGGTCCCGCTGGGCGTGCCGAGCGACGTGAGCTGCAGGATAAGCGCGTCCACCATGGCGCCGTCCTCCCGGGCGCTGATTCGGACGGTGTAGTCGCCGGCCGAGGCGATGTTCCACTGCGCGGCGATGTCGCCCCCGCCGGCGCTCGTGCCTTCGTACTCGCCCGATCCGTGCCACGGATCGATGGCGAAGTTCCTGTCGTCGTGGCCGGCGAACCGGTACCAGTCGGCGGGGCCGAGGGGCCCGTCCGCCAGTTCGACAACGCCGGCGTAGAGCGAGTCACTGCTCCCATCGAACCCGTCCCACCGGAGCCACAGCCGGTAGGTCCCGGTCGTGCTGATGCGGACGGAGTAGTCGACGCAGGGTGGGTTGTTGGGGCCGCCGACTCCGGGCCCGGCGTCGGGCAGGCATTGCACGTAGCTGTCGGGGTCGCCTCCGCGCGCGTTGGCGGCGCCGTTGGTGGGCGCGTTGGTCACGGGGACCGGTTTCCACTCGGTTGTGCCGTTCCCGGTTACGTACGGGACGGAGGCGGCGAAGTGCTCGGCCTCGACGACGACCCGTCCCCCGGATTCGAGGAACGTCGGCCCCGCCGCGGCAGACACGGACCCTGCGAGGAGCGCGACCCCAGTCATCAGCGCGATCGGACAACCACTCATTGTAGCCCCCTGTCTCTTCGACGCCGTCTCCTGAACGCCACCGACAGTGTCGCCAACCCGATCAGCCCAAGCCCGGCCGGCTCGGGCACCGGTGCCTCGTCGGAGATGAAGCCGCCGGGGCCTTCCCGGAAGAGGGTGTCGACCCCGCTGCCCGGGGCCGCCGGCTCGCCGAGCCCGACGCCTCCGTCGGACAGTCCCTCGTCGAAGATGGCGACGTCGTCGACCCGTCCGTCGAAGTAGTGTCCGCTGTCGTCGGCCCCGATGTGGAGCGGGAGGCCGTCGTCATCGATCGCCCCGGACAGGCCGGTGGTACTTTCCAGCACGCCGTCGAGGTAGCACCGGAGAGCGGAGCCGTCGTAGGTGCCAACGATCTGATGCCAGTCCCCGGCGTTGATGGTCGAGGGCACCCCGGTCTGC
>JAWODX010000201.1:0-6506 GCA_046483085.1 Planctomycetota bacterium | reverse complement strand
CCGAGGCGCTCCCGGTCTCGCACTCGTCTCCGCTCGTCCCCGCGGCACACCCCTGCCAGCTGAGGCCGGTGTCCAAATCCCGGACCACCCGGTCGCCGGAAAGAGTCGAAGATTCAAAAGGCCCAGGCTCCAACGGTCCGCGACGGACGCAACGCACATGATAGGTGAGGCCCTTGTCGTAGTAGCCCACGTAGCCGTAGTTGAAGACCACGCCCCACGCGTCGCTGGTGTCGTTGGCGTAGACCGACGACGACCAGGTGTGCGAGGTCGGCGTACCGGGGAAAGCGACCGGGTCGATGGCGGGATCGTACCGCCCCGCGTCCACGATCCCAGAAAGCTCGTTCACGCTCGGCAACACCCAGTCGTCGTGACCGCCCCAGTCCAGCGCCTCGCAGTGGTCGACGGCCTCCTGCCAGCTCATCTCGCTCGCGGTGCCAGCGGAGCAGTCAGCGCCGGTCAATCCGGCGGCGCAGCCCTGCCACTCGAGCTGCGTGATGCTGTCGAAGACCACCGGCTCGTCGGTAACCGGCTCGCTTCGCTCGAACCGCTCGGCCGGAGTGACGTACAGGTCCCAGCCGAACTGGGCGTCCTGGCCCCAGAAGTCGTCCGTGTCGCTGGCCGGGCAGGTGATCTCCGAGACGTTGTCATAGCAGAGCGTCTGCCCGGTGTCGGGCAGCACGCCTCCGAGGATGAAATCCACGCTGGCGCAGCGTCCATCGGCGGTTTGTTCCACGGCTACGGGCACGGTCCGCGCCGTGTCGAACAGGGCCGATGGCAAGGTCACGACGATCCGCTCCGGCTCCACCGTGCTGGGAACCAACACCTGCTCGGCGCCGCCCGCATCCCAGATCACCTCCGCGTCCGTGTCGAAGCCGGCGCCGAAGATCTCTACTTCGATGTCGATGGGGCACCCGGGCCACGTCCGGCCCGGGAAGATGTAGTCGATGTAATGCTCCGTGGCCGTGGCATCGAAGGTCACGTCCAGCGTATCGCAGGTCGCGGTGAAGCTCTGCGCCACTGCCGTCGGTCCGGTCGTCGCGACCGTCGACGCCAGCCCGTCCAGCCCCACCGGCGAGGCGGCGGGAGCGAACGAGCCTCCATCCGGGCTGCTCCAGCTCACCTCCCAGCCGTAGGCCGGGTTGCCGTGCTGGTCCTCCACCGAGACCACCAGCGGCTCGGGGAGCTCGGCCGAGAAGTGCCAGAGCTGACCGTCGCCGCTCGCCTTCGCCATCGCGAACGGGGCGTCGGAGTTGTTCACCGCGTGGAAGACGTGCTCGAGAGCCGTCGACTCCACCGCGGCCACCAGCGTCTGCTCTCCCGCGCTCGTCTCCAAGAGCGTGTCCAGCGTCCACGTCGCGCTCGCCACCCCAAAGGCGTCGGTCGTCTCCGAGGCTGGATCCGCGCTGCCGCAATCCACGTCGGGCGTGAACGTCACGACTTCGCCCGGCACCGGGTTGTCATACTGATCGAAAACCGCGACCGTCAGATCTTCGGCCAGCGCCTGACCCACCGTGCCGGTCTGCTCGTCGCCCGTGACCGAGATGTGGTGTGGAACGTCCGGCTCGGCGTAGGATAGGAACGTCACGCTCTGACCCGAGACAGCGTCCGTGCGCGCCACCACCCGGTTCTCGGCGCTCGCGTCGGTCCCCAAGGTCAGCGTTGTCGAGGCGAAGCCCCCACCGTCGGTGAACACCTCCTCGTCCACGACCGACCCGCCCCCGTCCTCCACCGTGAAGCTGACGACCAGGTCGCTCGCTCCCTCGCTGTACGGGTCGAGCACCTGCACCACGAACGGCTCGGCCAGCGCCTGGCCCGCGGTCCCGGCCTGGGCCGGGTCGCCGCCGTTGGAGCCGCCCGAGACGTAGACGATGGCGTAGGACGAGAGCTGCAACGTCAGCGTGCCCACGTCCGTGTTCTGCGACGCGTTGACCTGCTGGTCGGTCGCCACCTCGTCGTCGTAGCCGTTGTGGCTGGCGCGCACCGCGTAGTTGCCCACCGGCACGTCGACGATGCTCCACGACCCCGCCGAGTCGGTCACCGCCGAGTAGGACGTGCCCTCCACCACCACCGAGATACCGGAGTGATCGCTCTCGCCGGAAAGCAGCGCCGTGCCGGACAGCGAGCCCACCGCCTCGCTCAGAGTCAGCGGCGGCACCTCGGTCGTCTCGCCGGCGATCACCTCGAACGGGTTGGATGTCTGCTGCGCATAGCCGGTCAGGCTGCCCGTCACCGTGTACGTCTCCGGCTCCACGCCGGTGATCGACCAATAGCCCGTGGCGTCGGAGACCGCGTCCTGGTCGGTGCCGTCGAGCGTCACGGTCACACCCGAGTGATCCACCTCGCCCTGCAAGACCACGTAGCCCTCCACCGCCCCGAGCGTCGCCGTGCCGGTGTCGGTGTCTGTGTCTGTGTCCGTGTCGGTGTCGGCATCGGTATCGCCATCGGTATCAGAGTCCGTATCCGAGTCGGTGTCGGAATCGGTGTCGGTATCGGAGTCCGCGTCGGAATCCGCGTCCGGACCGCCGTCCTCGCCGCCCGAAGAGCCGTCGTCGCCGCACCCGGCCGCGCCGAGCGCCAGCGCCGCCAGCAGGACCACCATGATTCTGACAGTTCCGTTCATCGCCATCCTCCCCGGGCAGATTTCTTGCTTGGGATCTCGATGATAACACAGGAGACCAAGACGCTCATGCGTCGAGCGTCCAGCATAGATAGAGCCTGAGCACGACATTCCAGTTCGCGATTTCGGCGGCCCTTGCCGACGGGCCGGGCAGGATGTGGCCCTCGGCCCTGATCGGATTTCTTCCCGGAACAGGGCGGCTCATCTCCAGTCGTCTCGTCTCGGACAGCTTCGTCCCGGCCCTGGCCGGCTGCAATGTCAGCAGCAACTCCAGATCGGCGCCCACGCGCTGCGGCCGCTTCTCTCCCGGCCCCAGCCAGTGCCTCATCTCCGCGGCCAGGAAACGCTCGGTCACAGCCTCGGGCTCGGGCTTGATTGTCATTTCGAAAAGGCTCACTGTAACGATCCTGCCCGACAGTCTTTCTCTCACCAGCTCGAAGGCCTTCGGCTCCACGACCGAGTCGGCGAAATGACGCGCCAGCCGACCGGGATGGCACGCAATCCCGCGGGCGACCGCGACCTCCGGACCGGTGGGATCGCTCACCACCGAGATCATCCCCGCCCTGTCGGCCAGAAGCGAGCGGGCCCGCTCCAGCTCGCTGGCCCTGCTGTTCTCGTCCGAGACCAGCGCCCACAAAGAGCCGGGTCTCACCTCGTCGACGAGCTCGGGCCGCGCGAGCAGCTCTTCGAGCGACGCGATCACCTGCCCCGCGACCACGCCGTCCCCGGCAGGAGGCCGCACCGCGCGCCGCAGGACCAGAGGAACCCCGCCCTGCAACAGAGTCGATTGCCTGCCCAGCTCGTCGACGAACGGCTGAAAGCAGGCGACGGCCGAGAGACCGAAAGCCGCGACGAAAACCTCGCCCGCCCGACAGTCGCAACAGGCACAAGCACGAATCGAGCCACCGCTCATCGAGATCCCTTTCCGGCTCTCGACCCGAGCACCGCTGCCGCCGCCCGACAGGAGAGCCGGGCCGAGGAGCCCTGGCCAGTCTTCCTCGGCCGAATATTGTGGCTCACGTGTAGGACAGAAAATGACCGCGGGCTCCCAAAAAAAACCCGCGGCCGGACCTCGCGCGATGAATGCGGAGACAGATCTACAACAACGCCCGACGCGAGCGAGCACCAAATCGTGGCCGGCTGGCAGTCATTTTGCCACACGCCAGCCAACGACACGTTCCCGCGGATCAGACCGCCTCGAGCACCTCGAGAATCCTCACCATCGCCAGGGTGTCGACTCCGCAGTAATCGAGCAGGGCGTTGCGCACGGCCTCGATGCGCTCGGGATCGGTCTCGTAGTGCAGGGCCTCGTAGGCGCCCGCCGCGGCCAGGCCGTCGGCGATGGGCAGGCCGTCGTAGGTGAGGTCGGGCACGAGCGCGGGCAGAACCGCCTTGATCGAGTAGGAGCCGTTCATGGCGGCGGTGTAGTAGAGGTGGTCGGCGAACAGCCTGCTCATGTCGACGAGCCGGTCGATCACTGCCCGGAGCTCGACCGCGCGCGCGGGAACGGCCTCGATCAGGTTGTTGAGCTGGGTCTTCTCGTAAGCCGTATAGGACAGGATGTCGCCGTCGGGGCCCACCTCTCGCAGCAGCTGATCGACCAGGGCCGGGCGCGGATCGCTCCGGCCGTCGCCGAGGAACGCTCTGTGGGCGAGCTCGCCGCCGGACGTTTGGCGGTGCAGCGAGTACTGGAACGGCACCTGCCGGCAGGGCGACGTGCCGTCGAACAGGGGCACGACCGGGGCGACCGTCTCGAAGTCGAGGAAGTGCAGCGGGGCGTCGAGCCCCCGCGGCCGGTGGCCTACGTGGTCGACCGCGTCACCCCGACGCGCGCGACGCCGGCGGAGGTCGACGGTGGCGAGTGAGCCCGCGGCCGGTGGCGCCGGCGAGGAGACCGTCTTCGACGTCGCGCTGATCGGCGGCGGCATCGTCGGCGCCACCACCGGGATGGCGCTCGCCCGCCGCGGCGCGCGGGTCGCGATCCTCGAGGCCGAGGACCGGCTGGCGCGCCACCAGACCGGCAACAACAGCGGCGTGATCCACTCGGGGCCGTACTACAAGCCCGGCAGCTCGAAGGCGCGCAACTGCACCACCGGGCGCGAGGCGCTCTACCGCTTCTGCGAAAAGCACGCGGTCCCGGCGGAGCGCTGCGGCGGGGTACTCGCGCTTCTCGCTGTCGGTGAAGGACGTGCTGTCGTACGCGCTCTACGGGGGGTTCTGGAAGATGGCGGCCCGCTACTGGCGGACCGGGCTCGGCGAGATCTGGCGGTCGCTGAGCAAGCGCGCGTTCGTCGCGGCGCTGCGCGCGCTGCTGCCCGAGCTCGCCGTCGGCGACGTGCGCCGGGGCGGCGCCGGAGTGCGGGCCCAGGCGCTGCTCCCCGACGGCCGGCTCGCCGACGACTTTTGCATCGTCGAGGCGGCGCGACAGATCCACGTGCTCAACGCGCCCTCGCCGGCGGCGACCGCCTCGATCAGCATCGGCGAGACGATCGCGAAGATGGCGAGCGAGAGCTTCGACCTCGGCTGACCGCGCCGCTCAGCTCTCGGTGCACGAGCAGATCGCCTCGTCCGTCCACAGGTGCTCGCACTCGACGAGGTACTCGCTGCCCCCCGCGGTCCACTGGCCGCTGCACGAGTTCTCCCCGACGCCGTAGCCCATCTGGCCCGTGGGCGGCGGGAAACCGCAGCAGGAGTCGGAGGCGTCGCACGCGCTCACCGGGTCCTGCACGGTGGGCACGCAGGCGAACACCGTCGCGTCGCCCGTGTCCGTGTCCACGTCGGTATCGATGTCGGTGTCCGTGTCGCTGTCCGCGTCCGTGTCGCTGTCCGCGTCCGCGTCCGTGTCGGTGTCCGCGTCCGCGTCCGTGTCGGTGTCCGTGTCGCTGTCGGTGTCGGTGTCCGTGTCGCCGTCGCCGTCCGCGTCCGAGTCCGCGTCCGAGTCCGCGTCCCCGGCGCCGTCGTCGTCCCCGTCGTCCGCGGGGGGGTCGGAGTCGTCGCAGCCGGCGGCGGCCGCCAGCAGGGCGGCGAAGAACCACATCGTCATAAGCCTCTTCATCGTCGTCTCCTCCATGTCGGGGACCCGGACCGCGTCCGGCCGGGCTGATCATAGCAAAATTTTTTTCAGGCCGTAGGAATTCCGCGGGGTCCGGATGGAGTGCACCGACGGTTTCTGCCTGCCGATGAGCGGGAAGCACTGTCGGACGGACATCGGCGAGGGCCCGACGTGCTGCTGGGCTTTGGGCCAAACGGCGCGCGTCGACACCTCGGATCAAGTGATCCCTGTCCGTTCGCGACATGCAGCTGCGGCGAGGAGTTGGTACCATGGAATTCGTGTTCGGCAAGGCGGTCATCTCGGCCGGCTCGCTTTCCCCACAGCGCCAAGTGCCAGTCCGGACACGCGGTAGACATATCGGTTTCCACTTGGCAGACTTCCCGCTCGCAACTCGAGAGCCGGAATGAAGCCGAAGATGAAGCTGACCAAGAAACGCCTCCTGATCGTCGCCGCCGCGCTCGTCGTCGCCGCGCTTTTCGCCGTAGCGATCGTGGTCCTGGTCCGCGCCGGAGCCTTCAGGCCTTCCCCGCCGCGCGGGTCGGCCAACGTGCTGCTCGTCTCGATCGACACGCTGCGCCGCGACCACGTCTCGGCCTACGGCTACGAACGGCGGACCACACCGGCCCTGGACCGCCTCGCCGGGGAGGGCGTGCTGTTCGAACGGGCAATTACCCTGGCCCCGTGGACCCTGCCCTCGCACATGACCGCGCTGACCGGGCTGGCTCCCTCGACCCACGGAGTGGAGGACTACCAGGACAGCCTGGGAGACGAGGTTCGCACGCTGGCCCAGACCTTTCGGGATTCCGGCTACCGCCGAGTTCCTCCGGGACGACGACC
>JAWODX010000197.1:0-3838 GCA_046483085.1 Planctomycetota bacterium | reverse complement strand
CGAGATCGCCCCGGCTGACCCGCACCTCGATCTTGCTCGGGGGGACGTTCACGTCGACCTGGCGGGGGTCCGCCTCGACGAAGAGGGCGGCGACGGGGAACCGGCCGTGGACGAGCAGTCCCTCGTAGGCGGCGGCGATCGCGTGGCTCAGCCGCCGGTCGCGGACGAACCGGCCGTTCACGTAGATGAGCTGCATCTTCCGGTTCGCCCGGCAGTGGACGGGCGGCGCGACGAGTCCGGTGACGGCGACCGGCCCCGCGCCCGAATCGACCTCGAGCAGGGCGTCGGCCAGCTCGCGGCCGTAGAGGTCGCCCATCCGGCGGCGGCGATCGTCGGTCGGCCGCAGGGCGAGCGTCTCGCGCCCGTTGTGGACGAGGCGGAACTCGACGTGCGGGTGGGCGAGGGCGATGCGGGAGACGTGATCGATGATGTGGGCGAACTCGGTCTTGGCGGTCCGCAGGAACTTGCGCCGGGCGGGCACGTTGAAGAACAGGTTGGCGGCCTCGACGGTGGTCCCTTCGGGCGCGCCCTTCGCCTTGACCGGCCCCGGCTGGCCGCCCTGCATCTCGACTTCGCCGGCCTCGACGGAGCCGCGCGGCCGCGAGACGATGCGGGCGTGCGACACGGCGCCGATGCTGGTCAGCGCCTCGCCCCGGAACCCGAACGTCCCCACCGCGAACAGGTCCTCGTCGGTCTCCAGCTTGCTGGTGGCGTGGCTGCTGAACGCGAGAGCCAGGTCCTCCTTCGGCATGCCGGCCCCGTCGTCGGTCACCCGGATCAGCTTCTTGCCACCGTCCTCGACCTCGATCATGACCCGAGACGCCTCGGCATCGAGCGCGTTCTCGACCAGTTCCTTGACCACGGACGCCGGCCGCTCGATCACCTCCCCCGCCGCGATCTTGTTCACCACCGGCCCGGAAAGCACGTTGATCACGCCCATGGCCGGATTCTACGTCAGCGCCCGACGCCGGTCAAGCGAAGGCGCGTGGGACGGGCGCTTCTCATCCCGCGGCGCGGCGCGTATAATGGTCTGGTGTTCGGCGCGACGGACGCGGCTGGCCTGCACCACCGGGGTGTCATGGGCACGAAACCCACATCGCATGATCCTCCCCGCACGGTCTCGGTCGTGATCCCGGTGTACAACGAGCGCGCGACCTGGCGGCGCGTGGTCGACCGGGTGGCCGAGGTCGAGTTGCCGGGCCTGACGAAGCAGGTGATCCTGGTCGACGACGGCTCGACGGACGGTACCCGGGCCGAGCTCAGCGAGTTCGCCCTGAACGCCGAGGACGAGCTGGGCGCCGAGCGTGCGCGAGCGAACCGGGTGGCCGTTGTCTTTCACCTTCGGAATCGGGGCAAGGGCGCAGCCCTGCGGACGGGGTTCGCCGCCGCGGACGGCGACGTGGTCATCATCCAGGACGCGGACCTGGAGTACGACCCGGCCGAGTACCCGCGCCTCGTCGAGCCGATCGTCAAAGGCGAGGCGGACGTCGTCTACGGGAGCCGGTTCGCCGGCGGCCGCCGAAAAGGCCACTGGACGAACTACCTCGCCAACCGGTTCCTGACCGCGCTGTCGAACCTGACGACCGGGCTCCGACTGACCGACATGGAGACGTGCTACAAGGCGTTCCGGCGCGAGATCATCCAGGCCCTGCCGCTCGAGCAGGACCGGTTCGGGTTCGAGCCGGAGGTCACGGCGCGGGTCGCCCGGCTGGGCGTCCGGGTGCGCGAGGTGCCGATCCGCTACACCCCGCGCGACCGGTCGGCGGGGAAGAAGATCGGCTGGCGCGACGGCCTGCGGGCGATCTGGTGCATCGGCCGATACGGCCTGCCCGGCGGCGCCCGCCGGCGCATGGGGCGGGACCAATCGACACAAAGGAGCGAAGATGAAGCGTTTTCTGCTGAATAAGCGAGTCACGGTGACCGGGGGCGCGGGCTTCATCGGCTCGCACCTGTGCGAGCGCCTGCTGGCCGAGGAGGACGAGGTGCTGTGCGTGGACAACTTCTACACGGGGCGGCGGGGCAACGTCGCCGAGCTCGTGGACAACCCGCTGTTCGAGGTCTGCCGCCACGACATCACCTTCCCGCTCTACATCGAGACCGACGAGATCTACAACCTCGCCTGCCCCGCCTCGCCCGTCCACTACCAGTTCGACCCCGTCCAGACGACCAAGACCTCCGTCCACGGCTCGATCAACATGCTCGGCCTCGCGAAGCGCACGGGGGCCACCATCCTGCAGGCCTCGACGTCCGAGGTCTACGGCGACCCGGAGCAGCACCCGCAGACGGAGGGCTACTGGGGCAACGTGAACCCGATCGGCCGGCGCTCCTGCTACGACGAGGGCAAGCGGTGCGCCGAGACGCTGTTCATGGACTACCGCCGCCAGAACAACCTCTCGGTCAAGATCGCCCGCATCTTCAACACCTACGGCCCGCGCATGCACCCGAACGACGGCCGGGTCATCAGCAACTTCATCCTGCAGGCGCTGCGCGGCGAGGACGTGACCGTGTACGGCGAGGGGTCGCAGACCCGCAGCTTCTGCTACGTGACCGATCTCGTCGACGCCCTGGTCCGCCTGATGAACTCGCCCGAGG
This sequence comes from Planctomycetota bacterium, assembly GCA_046483085.1. Taxonomy (GTDB): domain Bacteria; phylum Planctomycetota; class PUPC01; order PUPC01; family PUPC01; genus JAWODX01. Next base: position 1,246 of record JAWODX010000197.1, on the reverse strand, counting down.
AGGTGACCGGGCCGATCAACCTGGGCAACCCGGTGGAGACGTCGATCCTCGACCTGGCGAAGCAGATCATCGAGCTGACGGGTTCGTCGTCGGAGATCGTGCACGAGCCGCTGCCCGAGGACGACCCGGTCCGCCGCAAGCCCGACATCTCGCTGGCCCGGGAGACGCTCGACTGGGGGCCGACGATCGAGCTGCGGGACGGCCTGACCCGCACCATCGACTACTTCAGGGGGCTCGTCTGAGGCGGCGAGCGTGGCGGCCCCATGCCGGAGACGATTCTGTAATGCCCGCGAGATCGCCGGAGCGAGAACAGCTCTACCGACAGCGCCTCGCGCTGGCGCGCCGGCAGCAGGGAGGCGGCGACATCCTGCGCGATCCGATCGAGGACGATCCGAACTTCGCGGGGGCCCTGCGCGACGCGCACGAGCTGGCGGAGAAGGAGCTGGCGGATCACTTCCGGACCCTGGGCTTCTGCCACGTGTTCTGGAAAACGAAGCAGCAGATTCTGCGGGAGCAGTTCGACGTGGTCTGGTTCTCGCCCGCCGACATGAACCCGGACGTGTCGTTTGACTAGTGCCTTACGAGACACCCCCGAGAGAAGCCGGTGCTCATGCGGCGAGATGGTGCGGCGGGCGGGGCGGTGAAGGCACAAATCGCCGGCTGAGGCGAAATACGCGACCACCACGGGAGACCTGAAGCCATTCGATCGGCCGAAAACACGCCGCAACGCTCGCAAAATCCCACCGAGGACGGTCCGCGCCGTCCGTTCGGCCAACGGCGCGAGCAGACCCGCTACAAGACGGTCGACGGGGAGACCGTCGCCTACGAGGTCAAGAAGATCACCGACCACTTGGTCCAGACCGGCGAGAAGATGATCGTCGCCGCCGACCCGAACATCTGCTACGTCGACGATCCCCCGCCGGCCACGCAGGTGCAGATCACCAACAGCCAGTACCCCTGGCCCGAGGTCTGGAAGGACGCCGATACGTCCGAACGGGCCAGCCCGAACTGGGTGCACGAGTTCGACGCCGAAGGGCACTGGATCCTGAAGGGGCGGTTCGAGTGCGCCCCCGGCGACGAGACCGACGAGAGCACCATCGACAAGACCGGACAGACGATTGTGGGTGAGGAGAAAACGACTACAATACATGTCATGAAGCCGCTGACCATCCGGCGCGTCGGCGTCTGGCACGGGGACGCCCTGCCCGATACCGCCGAGGAATGGAACTCCATCGAGGAAGAGCAG
>JAWODX010000176.1:0-8483 GCA_046483085.1 Planctomycetota bacterium | reverse complement strand
CGTCGTCGTCGATGCACGAGAAGATGCCGCCGCGCTCGTGGTCGATGGCGTGCCGGGGCCAGAACGGGACGACGAAGTTCACGAGGTGGCCGGAGAGGAAGTCGCGGAGTTCGGGGAGCGACATGTTCCGCGTGTCGCGCGTCAGGTCCCATTCCGTCATTGTTCTTCCCTTACCTGTACGCAGGATTGGTTCTCGGTCGAGACGCCTCGAGGCAGAACCGGCCGGCCTTCGCAGGAGCAGTATACGCGCAGAGCCCGGCCGGGCAACCGGGCCGCGCGGCTCTGGAGGCAGTGGGATGACCGTTGCCGGGAACCCCCTCTCCCTCCCCGAGCGAGAGGTTGGGTGAGGGTGTGGGCGAAGCTATGCACGACTGGATGTGAGGAGGCGGTACAGCAACCATCGCCCGGCCGCTCCGCGGCTGACCTCTCCCTGACAATTGTGCCTGGCACAATTTAGGTTGGTGCCTGAGGGCGTCTCCGTGCAATATTCGAAAATTGTGCCAGGCACAATTTTCCACCGCTGTCTGGCGAGACGGCGCGACAGGAGCAGTATACGCGCTTGGCCCGAGTTGGCAAGCCGACCGGACCACGGGGGCAAGGTTGACAATCGGCCGCCTGCTGATATGTTGCCTCTGCCAAGGGCAGACGCGCCGTGCGGTCCGCCCGATGCGCCAACCACAAGGCACAGGAAGGCAGGAAGGATGGCGAACCAACTGCTCCGGACAGTTTCGATCGAGGGTACCGATCTCGATGTGCCCGTGGCATGTGTCGGCACGATGATGTTCGGCAAGCGGGCCGACGAGGCCGAGTCGAAACGGATTGTCGATACCGCACTCGACCACGGGCTGAACTTCTTCGACACCGCCGACATGTACCAGAACGGCGAGTCGGAGCGGCTGCTCGGCAAGGCGCTCGAAGGCCGGCGGGAGGAGGCGCTCGTGGCGACGAAGGTCGGCTACGAGCCGGACGAAGAGGGGGAGGAGGAGGGCACGTCGCGCCAGGCGATCCTCCGCGCGATCGACCGGTCGCTCGATCGGCTGGGCACGAACTACGTCGACGTGTACTACCTTCACCGGCCGGACTACGACACGCCGATCGAGGAGACGCTGGCGGCGATGGACGAAGTGATCCGCGCGGGCAAGGTGCGGCACTTCGGCCTCTCCAACTTCGCCGCGTGGCAGTCGCTCGAGGTGCTCAACGTCTGCGACGAGAACGGCTGGCCGCGGCCCGTGATGACCCAGATGATCTACAACCTGCTCGTCCGGCAGATCGAGCACGAGTACGTCTCGTTTTGCGAGAAGTACGGGCTGCACCTGACCGTGTACAACCCGCTGGCCGCGGGCCTGCTGACCGGGAAGTACGCCTCCCTCGACGACGAGGCGGCCGGCGGGCGGTTCGTCGACAGCGAGAACTACCGCAAGCGGTACTGGAGCGAGCGGTTCTTCGACGCGATGCTCGACCTGAAGGAGATCGCCGACGACCTCGGCATCTCGCTCACGCACCTGGCGATCAACTGGATCGTCCGGCGAGGGACCGCCGACAGCGTTCTGCTGGGGCCGAGCAGCGCCGACCAGCTCGTCGACTGCATCGCCGCCGGCGAGACCCCGATCCCCGACGAGGGAATGGCGAGGATCGACGAGTTCATCCGCGCGTTCGACGGCACGAACGCCACCTACGCGCGCTAAATTGTGCCAGGCACCTTTTTAGATGGTCCCGAGACGGCTTCTCCGTACAATATCGGCCTGAGAGAAGCAGTTCTTCCTTCAGAACCGGCCAGGATGTCACAGGCCTTTTCGGCTGGTGAGGATTGCCACCCCGGTGCTTGGATGCTACGGCCGACGCGAAGCACCGTCGCCCCATCCTACGACACATAAAAAAGGAGGATCGTGGGGCCAACCTTTTCGGGCGTCGTTTCGACTGTATAGTAGAGGTGTGAGGAACCGAGGCAGAAGCTCGGATCGGCAACTGGTCGCCGCGGCGCTCGACGGCGGGCCGGAGGCGTTCGCTGCGATCGTCGAACGCTACCAGGACGCCGTGCCCGGCCTGGCGGCGGACACCGTCTCGCCGCATGACGAGATGCAACGGAGCGAATTACGCAGAAAATTGTGCCAGGCAGAAAATTGTGCCGGGCACCTTTTTAGATGGTCCCGAGACGGCGTCTCAGTACAATATCCGGCGGGAAAATTGTGCCAGGCACAGTTTTAGCTGTCCGATGGCAATGGCCGACGCGGGCGCCCGACGGCCGGCTCGATTGCCTGGATGCCGGGGCCGAGATCCCGTGTGCGGAATCGTGAGTGCGGCGACGAGGCCGTGCGGAATTCGGCCTTGAGCCGGCTTAGAAACCGTTTGGTGCCGACAAACAACGTGCCGGCGAGAGAATAGGGCTCGCGCTCCAGCTCCGCACTCAGGATGTCACAATACGCAGCGTAGCGGTCCTCCCGGGTCTCGCCCAACGCGAGATAAAGCGGATGCAGGGTGATGATCGACTCGTTTTCGTCCGTTAGATATCGATGACCGGACCAGCGATATTCGCCGGGCCGCGTGACCATGCCCGCCCGCGCCGGGTTCAGATCGACGTACGCCATGCAACGCAGGAAGTACGAGGACGCCTCGACCACCGTACTGACGAACCGCCCCTCCCATAGGTGCCCTTTGCGGCCCCGCGCCCGGTTGAAGCGATTTGAAAAAGTCGATTGCAGCCGGTGCATAAACCGGGACAGGGTGTCGTCGGCCGGGACCTCGAACAGCAGGTGAACGTGGTTCGTCATCAGGCAGAAGTTATAAAGCGGGACCTCATACATCTCGCACGTTTCGCGGAGCAGGTGGAGGAAGAGCGTCTGAGATGCCGTGTCGAACAGGAACTCCTTGTTGTTGCACCGCATCGTGACGTGGTGGAGGGCACCGGCGTAGGTGACTCGTGGAGGTCGGCCCATCAGTCTTCTCCCGCATTGACCTGCCCGCAATCTTAGCAGGTTGCTTGGGCGGCGACAAGGAGAAAGTGTGCCAGGCACCTTTTCGGTAGGTGGCTGCGAGAGGGCGTCTGCGTGCATCCTAAATTGTGCCTGGCACAATGTCTCTGGCACAATTTCTCAGAAGCAACGCGAAGGAAGAAGGTCCGTCATGACGTAACGCAGAACAGTTCCTGCGAAGAATAGTTCTCGATTGCCACATAGCAGGGGCGATTTAGGGCCGCCCGAATTCGTCGACGGCTCGGACGATGGCGGGGAAGCTGGTCCGCCAGATGCCGGGCGGGATGTCTTCGGAGATCTGGAGGGCGAGCTGGCCGCTGTGGCCGCCCTGCCGGAGCAGCTTGGCGGCGACCTCGTACACGGCGTCCGGGCCGAGCAGGTGGACCGACGAGGGGAAGTTGGTGAAGAGCCGGATCCCCGGCCACCAGCGAAGCGCGGTGTCCACGCGGTTCGTGGTGTCGGGCTCGGGCGTGAACGAGTCGATCCCGCCGAGCCGAGAGGCGGCGATGGATTCACGGAGCGGGCCCAGCTCGCCGTCGAGGTGCGCGATCAGCGGCAGCCCGTGCGATTCGAGCATGACCGCCGCCTCGCGATAGAACGGGACGCACTGCCGGTCGAAGTACCTCCGCCCGATCACCGGCGCGGTGATGTTGTCGGGGTAGTTCACATACTCGACGCCGATCGTCTCGACCGCCCTCTCGACAACTTGCAGCACGCGGCGGCAGACGCCCGCCCAGAGGGACATGCACTCCTCGACCGCATCGGGGCAGTCGGCCAGATGCATGCAGAGGTTCTCCAGCCCGATCCATCGGACCCAGAGCTGCTGGTAGGGCGTCTTCTCGAGCTTCGCCATCGCGAGGCCGTCGTCGCCGAGCGCGGTCTCGTCTTCCCGGAAGGCGTCGAAATCCTCCACGACCTCGATGTCGCGGATGTACGCAGTCAACGCGGCATAGTCGGACTCGCTGTTGACGAAGCGCCGCACGGGGAAGTACGAGCCGGCGGACGGGTCGCGGTGGAGCTCCTTGACGAGCGTGCCGGCGGGTGTGGTCATCGTGGTGACCGAGATACGGCGGCTGTCGCGGTCGGTGTGCGTGGTTTTGACGCGGCAGTTCGGCGTCTCCAGGCGATGGACGCTCGACCATCGGATGATGCCGAGCCTGTCGCGGCCGATGGCCGCCCAGATCTCGTCATCCGGGCCGGCGAGCCCCGTGTACTGGAGGAGCGGGACGCGGTCGAGCTCCCGCCCGCGGATCAGCGCCCGGATGCGCTCTCGGTTGGTCATCGGCCTCGATTATGAGGCAGGGTGACCGATGTTTCAAGCCGCGCACGAGCCTTCGGCGCGCCGGGTCGGCTTGAAAAAGCGCTCGGCCCATCTATAATCTCCGCACGACAGCACTCCCGCGAGAGGACCGACATGTATCGACGCAAGTTGACCGACGACGTGACGGTGCACGACCCGTCGAAGGCGTTCGAGGGCTACACGTTCTTCGCTCCCACGTTCGAGAAGGTGGCGTGGCTGGTCGACATGCAGGGCCGGGTCGTCCACCGCTGGGAGATGGAGACGGCCCCGGCGTCGCACGGGAAGCTGCTGCCGAACGGGCACGTGATGTGGCAGGGCAAGGGGCCGGGCTCGATCGCGGACTTCGTCGGCTCGGGCAGCGAGCTGGTCGAGGTCGACTGGGACGGGAACAAGGTCTGGCGCTACGAGGAGGTCGGGCTGAACCACGACTTCCTGGTGCTCGACGACGACCGCCTGATCATCAACGTGTTCACCCCGATCCCCGGGGATCGCGTCGAGGACATCCAGGGCGGCATCCCGGGCACCGAACTGCGCGGCCAGATCTGGACGTGCTGCCTGAAGGAGATCAGCCGGGTGGGCGAGGTGCTGTGGGAGTTCAACGTCGCCGAGCACCTCGACCTGGAGGACGACGTGTTGTGCCCGCTCTGCCCGCGGCATGTGTGGGGCTTCTGCAACTCGCTCGCCCGCCTGCCCGACGGGAACATCCTGTTCCCCCTGCGGCTGCTCAACGACCTGGCCGTGCTGGACCCGGAGAAAGGCGAGATCGTCTGGCGGCTGGGCAAGGACAAGGAGCTGGGCCACCCGCACAGTTGCAGCGTCCTGCCGAACGGGAACTTCCTGCTCTACGACAACGGGCTGCACCGGGTCGGCGCCGATCCGGAGCTGCAGATCGCCGACATCTCGGCGTCCCGGCTCGTCGAGATCGATCCGGAGACGCGGGAGATCGTGTGGCAGTATATGGATCCGTTCGCCCCGAATTTCTACTCGGCGATCTGCAGCAGCGCGCAGCGGCTGCCGAACGGGAACACCCTGATCTGCGAGGCGACCAAGGGCCGGCTGTTCGAGGTGACGAAGGAGAAGGAGATCGTCTGGGAATACCACAGCCCGTTCCTCGTCACGCGGCCGAGCTACTGGGGCTGGACGCTGGCCAAGACGATCTGGGACGCCCAGCGGTATGCGCCGGATTACCCGGCGTTCGATGGCAAGGACCTGGACCCCGAGAACTACGAGTTCGTCATCCGGAGACGGGGCGAGGCCGAGAAGCGCGAAGAGGCCGAGCTGAAGCGGCTCAAGAGCCTGGGGTATTAGGAGTTCTGGCAAAACGGCTCTTGACAGGATTCACAGGATGAACTGGATGGTTTGGGGTGTAGCAGAACTGCCAAAATCCTGTCCATCCTGTTGATCCTGTCAAAAAGACAAGGTTTTGATAGAGGCCTTTCGTCAGATCCTCCGATGGCGCTATGCACAGCATCGAGCCCATCCGGTTTCTGTCGCAGGGGGAGATGCGGCGGATCCACGAGGGCGCGAAGTCCGTCCTCGAGAAGACCGGCGTGCGTGTCGGCAGCCAGCGGGCACGGGATTACCTGCGCGACGCCGGCTGCAAGGTCGATAACGACTCCGGCGTCGTCCGCTTCCCCGAGTGGCACGTCGAGGAGTGCGTCGACCGGATGCGACGGCAGTTCGCGGACCCCGACCGCCTCCCGAACCGGATGAGCGTGCGCTACTCGCAGGTCCGGTTCACCAGCGACGAGCTCCGCGTCCATCCCGACTTCTCGGTCAGCACGGGCGGATTCTGCTGCTTCACCACCGGGCGCGACGGGACGAAGCGCGAGGCCACGATGGCCGACGTGCGCGAGTCGATCCGTCTCGCGGACCGGCTGGACGCGATCGACTACATGGGCCTGCCATGTTCGGCTCAGGACGTACCGGCCGAGCTGCGCCCGATCAAGATGGCCGCCGAGCTCGCGCGCGCCACGACGAAGCTGGGCGGGATCGAGACGTTCACCACGTTCGACGTGGAGACGATCACGAAGATCGCCGAGGTGGTCGCCGGCGGCCCGGACGAGCTCCGCAAGCACCCGGTCCTCGTCGGCTACGCCGAGGCGCGCAGCCCGCTTTGCATCGACGAGAACATGGCCGACATCCTCGTCCGCTACGTCGAGCTCGGCCTGCCGCAGAGCCTCGACACCATGCCGTGCACGGCGACGACGGCGCCGGGGACACTGGCCGGGACGCTCGTCTCGGGCATCGCCGAGACGCTCGCCGGGCTCTGCCTCGGCTACGCGGTCGACCCCGACGCGGTGATGACGGTCGATATCGTCCCGAGCTTCGCCGACCACCGCACGCTGCTCTGGGATTACGGGAGCATCCTGCGCGGCCGCTGGCTCGCGACGCGGGTCCAGATGATCAGCGAGTTCTACGGCTGCCCGAGCGGTGTGCACGGGCTGAAGACGAACAGTTGCTTCGTGGACGCCCAGTGCGGGATGGACAAGGTCGCGACTACGCTGATGCCCGTCCTCGCCGGGGCGATCGGGATCGGTGTGTGCGGACAGCTCGAAAACGCGCTCACCTTTTGCCCGGAGCAGCTCGTCATCGACGCCGAGATCGCCCGCTGCGTCCGCAACATGCTCCGGGCGGCCGAGGTCAGTGACGACACGCTCGCGCTCGACGCGATCGGCCGGGTCGGGCCGGACGGCAACTTCCTGACCGATCCGCACACGCTCGATCGCATCCGGGACGAGGTCCAGCCGTCGCGGCTCTTCGACTGCTACGGGTGGGACGAGGGCCATGGCGAGTCGTTCGAGTCGCCGGTCGAACGCGCCCGGCGCATCGCACACGAGCATATGGACGCGGAGCCGAACCGCGTGCTGACCCCGGGCCAGGAGGACGAGATCGCCGAGATCGTGAAGGACGCCGCCGGCCGGCTCGGCGTCGAGGACCCGTATCCGTGGTAGCCGGCCGGACCGGCGGACTGCAAGAGGAGATGCACGGTGAACGACCGGCCGCTGTGGGCGGACCTGCATAATCACAACGTGGTCGGATACGGCCGGGGCTCACTGGACCGATCCTACGAGATCGCGAAGGGTTCGCTGCTCGACGCCTACTGCTTCACCCCGCACGGCCTGTGGCACGACCGGCCGGCTACCGATCCGAAGATGAAGGCGTTCCACGAGCGCGGGTTCGATCGGGTCCGTGAGAGCTGGGACGAGATCGTGGAGAAGGCGAACGCCGAGAACGCCGACGGTCGGTTCACCGCGTTCGTCGGGTTCGAGTGGCACTCCAGCGGGTTCGGCGACTTCCACGTCATCTTCCCGGGCGCCGACGGCGAGCTGCTGGCGCCGAACAGCGCCGGCGAGCTGCGCGACTTCTGCCGCGAGCACGGCGCCCTGATGATTCCTCACCACGTCGGCTATCGGCGCGGCTGGCGCGGGGCGAACTGGGAGGAGGTGGCCGCCGAGCTCTCGCCGGTCGTCGAGGTGTTCAGCGAGCACGGCTGCGGGATGGAGCCGGAGAGCCACTGGCCCATGCTCGCGCACTCGATGGGCGGGTCGGAGAAGTCGCAGACGTTCCTCGCCGAGCTGGCCCGCGGGCGCGTCGCCGGCGTCGTCGCATCGACCGACAACCACTTCGGCCATCCGGCGAGCTACGGTGAGGGACTCACCGGCATCTGGGCCGACGGACACGATCGCGCCGCCGTGTTCGACGCGCTCCGGAAGCGCCACACGTTCGCGCTCACCGGCGACCGCATCCCGCTGACGGTCGAGCTGGGCGGCGGGATGATGGGCGACGTGCTCCCGGCCGACACGCCGCGCGACCTGCACGCCGCGTTCGACGCGCGGGGCGCCGTCGACTACGTCGAGGTCCTGAAAAACGGTGCGCCCGCGCTGCACGAGTCGCCGGTGTCGGCCGACGCCGACCATTGCACGCCGCTCGGCCCGCCACCCGGCTCGCCCGATGACGCGTACATTGCCCGGATCGAGTTCGGCTGGGACGCGATGACATCGGAGGCAGTGACCGGCTGGCGCATCCGGACACGGGTCCGGAGCGGGCAGATCCAGGAGGTCGCGCCGTGTTTCGCGGGCGGGGCCGGTTCGGTCGAGAAGCTCAACCGCGTGCTGTCCGTCTCGCCGGAGGAGGTCGCGGTCGAGTCGTTCACGTCGCGCCGGAACGCCCGCCCGACCAGCGCGCTCGCGCTCCGGGTGCTGGGGTCGGCC
>JAWODX010000087.1:0-3010 GCA_046483085.1 Planctomycetota bacterium | reverse complement strand
GCTTGTACTTGCTCTTCAGCACCATGTGCGGGGCGCCGTATCGGGTCACGAAAATCCCTTGCGGCACGTCGCCCGGCCGGACCTTGCGGCCCACCGGCCGGAAAATCAGGCTGGCCACCGGCACGACCAGCTCGTAGTAGTGCGTGACCTCGACCTCCACCCAGCCGTCCCGGTCCCCGATCGGGTTCAGCACGTCGACCTCGGTCTTCAGCCTCGCCGGCGCGGAGCGGGGCAGGGCGCCCCAGCCCGGGACGTGGATCGGGTTGCGCACGACGCCGTCCGGGTACGTGGTCCCGGCGATCGCGCTGCACACGAGCGCCGCCGCCTGCTGCGGGTCCTCCTCGACCAGCTCGGCGCGCGCCGCCGCGTACGCCGAATAATCGACCACCTGCTTGGCCACGAACATCAGCGAGACCTGGACGATCCCCAGGACGAGCATCAGCATCACGGGGAATACGATCGCGAACTCCGCGATCGCCTGTCCGCTTTCCCGTCGTTCGCTCATAGCCCACCTCGTGGACCCGCCGTGAGCAGCCACGTGACTATCGTGCCGGCCGCGATCGCCCACGTATACGGGATCGTGGCCAGCTCCGGCGCGTCGTCCGGCAGCGCGTCCCGGCGTTTCTTGAACCGCCGCGGCGTCACCAGCGCCTCGACGCTGCTCTTCAGCCCCTGGGCCAGCCGGCCGCGCCACACGAGCACGCCGATGGCGACCAGGGCGCCGGCGCACGCGGTGAAGAAGGCCGCATTCAGCAGGAACCGCCATCCTTCGATGGCGCCCACGGCGGCCATCAGCTTGACGTCACCGCCGCCGAGCACGTGCAACAGGTACGCAATCCCAAAGATCCCGACCGCGAGAGCCAGCCCGGCCAGCCCGCTGATCAGCGGCCCGCCCAGGATGCCGACGACCGCATTCCCCTGCGCCGGCGACGCCGCGCCGGCCACGTAGTTCAGCAGCAGCCCCAGACCGATGGCGGGCAGGGTGCACCAGTTGTACACCCGGCCCTGCGCCAAATCGGTATAGACCGCCACGCCCAGGGTCACCAGCAGCACGCCGTCGCGTAGCCAGGCGATCACCTCTGCAGGTGGCATGAGCCGGCCCCCCGGACTTGTTCACACAGCCCGACCTGACGGACCGGCTACTTGTTCCACTCGTCGATGTCCGTCTCCACCTGCTGGTCGACCCCGGACGTCTTGTCCTCGGGATCGACTTCGTCACCGGCGAGCTGGTGGGCCGCGCCGGCGAAGATCGCCCGGAGCTGCTGGCCGAAGATCGTCACCACGGCAATGCTCGCGATCGCCACCAGCGCCACGATCAGCGCATACTCCGCCACCGTCTGGGCCAGTGTCTTTTTCTTCCGCCACAAGAGCGTGCCAAACATTCCCAACATGCCAGTCCTCCTTCTGCTACTGCTGCCCTCTCGCACAGCACAACACCCAGCCGCCGCTAAGGCAGCGGCAGACAAATGATCCGGGCCAGGTCCGTGTAGAAGTCCGACGCACTGTCCAGCACCAGGATGGTCGCGCCCACCAACACCAGCACGCAGGCCGTGGCGAGCAACACGTACTCCACCAGGGTCTGTCCGCGCTCGTCCAACTTCCTCACCGCTGGCCTCCAACGCTTCCACCATAATTATACCCCACTTCGGGGCTCGTTTCGCCCCTTAACCGCCCATTTTACGTGATTTTACCGCGCCCCCGGCCCGGCCCCACTCGGCCCGCGCCCGCCCAGGCTCTGCCTGACAACTCATTGGCTGGTTGCCCCCCATCCTCTGGCAGGCACGAATGCCTGCCCCACCGGCCAAATACCTGATTCGGTGGGGCGGACATTCCTGTCTGCCCGGTTGTCAGACAGAGCCTACTGCTTCCCGACCCTCGATTTCACGGATGGCGCGCCAGCGGGTACGTCGCCCGAGCCGAGGGCGACGGGCCACCTGCCTGCGCACCGCCCCGCCCGGCTCGGCTCGCCGGGCGTACCCGAATGTTTGCGCATCCGGCAGGTCGACTGTCGCGCACCACTAGCGCCTGGCCACCACGCCTTGGAGGCGCTCGACGCGCCGGACCCGGAAGCCCGCCTCCCGGAGCCGCCGGATCACGCCACCGACGAACGACCGCCGGCGCCCGTACGGCTCGCCGGTGTAGTGGAACAGCCGCCCGCCGGGCCGGAGCACCCGCGCCAGCCCGGCGTAGAACGCGCCGCCGTAGAGCTCGCCGGCGCGCGAGAACCGCGGCGGGTCGTGGATCACCGCGTCGTACGCACCGTCCCGCTGCTCGCTCACGAACTCGGCCGCGTCGGCCCGGACCCGCTCGATCTTCGGATCCGAGAAGTACTCGGCCGACCACGGATTCCGCCGGGCCACCTCCCACACGCGCGGATCGACCTCGACCGACGTGACCGATTCCGCGCCGAGCCGAACCGCCGCGACCGCCGTGTAGCCGAGCCCGCCGCACGTGTCGAGGACCCGCATGTCCCTGCGGACGACGGTCCTCGCCGACGCAACGGCGTTCTCGAACGGGTCGGTGCCCGTCGTCCGATGCATCTGGATGCCGCTGATCTCGATGGTGGGCGCCCCGGCCGTCGGGATCAGCTTGTAGAAAAGGTCGGCGGCGATCTGGATCGGCTCGGCCGGGCCGTCCTCGACGAGGAACACGCCGCGCGTGGCGTCGGCGATCTCGGCCAGGTCGCTCGTCGGCAGGTCGCCCGCGTCGCCGAGCGAGGCCGACCCGGCCGACAGGCGCACGTCCGTCTCGGTCAGGCCGAGGTCGAGCGAGACACGCAGCGCCGGTCGCCCTTCGCGAACCGCCGCCAGCAGCCGTTCGGCCAGTTCCGGTGTCAGCCACGCGCGGCCCATTGCGGTCTCTCCTCCCCTTCCATTGTAGGCCGTGGCGGGCGGCGCGCCAGACCGCCTCGCGTCGGCGGCCGGGCCGCCGCGCAATCGACCGTGAAAAAAGCGCCGACCATTCGCTAAGAGACTATCTCAATAGTCGGTGGGGCAGGCATTCTTGCCTG
>JAWODX010000044.1:0-3845 GCA_046483085.1 Planctomycetota bacterium | reverse complement strand
CCCCGGCGGCGGCCCGCGCGGCTCGGCCCTGGCCCGCGCGCGGTACACGACGATCCGCGACTCGAAGCTGCGCCCGGTGGTCTGGGCCGGGCTGCTCTGGCTGATCAAGCACCAGGCGGACGACGGGCACTGGGAGCCGGCAGCGGACTCGGCCTACAGCGCCGTCGAGGTGACGGCCGCCGGGTCGCTCGCGCTGATGGAAGCGGGCTACAGCCCGGGCGGGCGGAGCAAGGCCGCCGCCCGACTGCGCGCCGCCCTCTCGTGGCTGGCCGGCCGGGAGCGGGACGACGGCACGTTCGGGGTCACCGGCGCGCGGCAGGCCCACGCCCAGGCGATGGCACTCACCGCGTTGAGCGAGGCGCTGCGCCTGACCGACAACGCGACGGTCCGCAGGCGGTTCCGCCCCCTGGTCACCCGGGCACTGACGAACCTGATCGAGCGGCAGGAGAGCTCGGGCCGGTGGGAGGACGCCGAACTGACCACGCTGACCGTGACGGCGATGGGCGCGGCCCGGGCGGCCGGGCTCGCGGTCAACGCGGAGCCGCACCGCCAGGCGGTCGCCTGGCTCTGCGAGTACGAGTCGAGCTTCGGCACGCCGGTCCTGGCCAACCGATCGAGCGCGGCCGAGCCCGCGAAGGACGTTTCGTTCGCGACCATCGGCCGGGTCCTGGCGGGCGACCGGGAGCTGCTGGGCTCGGCCGATGCGGCGAGCGAGGCTGCGGAGAAACTGGCGGCCGCCGAGGTCGTCTGGGAGCGCGGGGACTTCTTCCGGTGGTACGCCGGCACCCTCGCCGCCTACCGGCTCGACGGCCGGCCGTGGGAGCAGTGGCGAAACCAACTGCTCCGCGGGCTGATCGTCGACGGCTGGCGCGAGCCGCCGAGGCGACGGTCGGACCGCGGGAGCTGGCGCCCGCACGCCCAAAGCAAGGGGTGCGGGCGGTGCTACAGCACGGCGATGGCCGTGCTGGCGATCACCGCGACCTACGGCCATTCGCCGGTGTACGGCGGCACGAAGTGAGGGAGCCGGGCGGACCCTCCCCGCCCGAATTTTTCCGGGCCGAACGGTTGACAAACCGCCGTTCTTGCGCTTTACTTATCCGTGTCTGGGCGGAGGGGCAGATGGGCATGAAGCGGAAGAGTTGGCTGCAGCCCACTGAGGCGGCCCGGTATCTGAGCGTGCCCTGTTCGACCATCCGGAAGTGGATCACGCAGGGGCGGCTTCGCGCGGCGAAACTGCCGACGGGGCATCTTCGGATCCTGGCCCGCGACGTGGCCCGTTTCCTGATCGAGCAGGGCAAGGTGATTCCGACCGAACTCGGGGACCTGGCGAAGAAGCAGGTCCTGATCGTCGACCCGGACAAGAAGGCGGCGCGGTCGGTGGCCGAGGCGCTGCAGGCGTCGAGCGGCTGCAAGGTGACGGTGGCGGAGAGCGGGCCCGACGCGCGGGGCCTGCTGAACGGGTTCCGGCCCGACCTGGTAGTGCTCGGCGTCCGCGGGTTTCCGATGGGAGCGACCGGCAACGGGGCCCCGGAGATGCTGATCCTGGCCGGGGCGACCGACGAGCCGCTGCCCAAGGGGACGCCGCTGGAAGCGGCATTCCGGGTGGACGACATCATCCCGGGGCCGGTCGACGAACGGGCCGTCGTTTCGCAGGTGGCAAACGTCCTTCTCGGCTGAGATGCGCCGTCGGCGCGACAGCCGCTGGCCGGGCCGGGTATACCCGCCGCCGGCCGTCCGGCTTTCTCCCTTGACCGCGCCGCAAGAAACCGCCTAGAATAGGGTGACAGGAGAAGGAGGGGCAACAGATGGCGCGCGTAAGCCGCCGGGGTTTCACCCTGATTGAACTGCTCGTGGTGGTGTCGATTATTCTCATCCTCGCGTCGCTCGGACTGTTCGTGCTGCGGCCGGTCTGGTCGTTGACCGACCGCGTCGAATGCTCGAACAACCTGAAGCAGATCGGTGCGATCCTGATTCAGTATGCGACGCAGCACCGCAAGTTCCCCGACGGCGGCATGCATCCCGGCGCCTGGGGGCAGGGGGGCCACGTGCAGAGCGTGCTGAGCAGCCGCATGGGAACGCCGGGCATGATGACCTGCCCCGCCGCCGAGCCGGGCGCCTCGACCACTCCCGCCTGGTCTGCCTGCTCATACGCCTACCTCGGCAGCCTGACGCCCACCTACGAGTGCAAGTGCAGCGAGTGCAAGTCCGGCGACGAGGGGCGCCCGATCTGGACCATGCAGTGGTCCGGCGTCGACTACTCGAGCGGGCACGAGCGGTCCAGCGTGTACAACGACTGGGATTTCTCGAGCTATCCCCTGGCCGACAACCTGGTCTTCGACGAGGACGAGGCCGACGAGGGCGAGCCCGATGATCCGACGGTGCCCGAGCACCTGGACTACGAGAAGGACCGGTCGCGCCGGGCGCTGCGGCACGTGCCGCACACGCCGCAGGACAAGAGCGCCGTGCCCGTCATCGTCGACATCGTGGTCCTGACCAAGAAGCCGTCGGGCAGTTGGCGAGACGCCCACATGCGGATCACCGAGGAGAATCGTCAGGACTACCCGTTCTATGCCAATCACTGCTCGGGCTCGGCCGATTCGAAGGGGGGCTGGGGTGCGAACATCCTCTTCGCCAACGGCAGCGTCCAGTGGAAGGATTGGGACGAGCTGCGGTTCCAGTTGCGGGCCCCGGACGTCCAGGGGAGCACCGACCACTTTTACTTCTTCTGATTCGGACCGGCCTGTGACGAGAGGAGGCGGCATGCGACGGTTTCTGCTTTTCGCGCTGCTCGGGCTGGCGGTGGCCGGGTGCTCGGCCGTCGAAGTCCCCGAGGAGCTGCCCGAGGACCACTGGAGCAAGCAGCCGGCGGCGGTGCCCTTCATGAAGGTCGGCCGCGGCACAGTGAACATCGTGGCCGCCCCGCTCGACGTGCCCGCCACGATCTCGCGCGTGGCGGAGGAGAAAGACCACATGGGCTACGCGCTGCTGGCGGGGACGGCCGAGGGGTTTGGCAACGGGTTCGTCCGCCTGTTCGCCGGCGTCGCCGAGATCCTCACCTTCCCGCTGGTCAACCACTCCGAGCCGCTCTACGAGCGCCGGCTCGGCCAGCCCGCCTTCCGCGAGGAGCCGGACGTCACGCCGTAGTCGTCGCGGGCGAGGCGGCGGACGGATCGGCGTGGGGCAGGGCGGGGATCAGGCGTCGGGGACTTTGTCGCGGAGCTCGGCCAGGTGCCGGCCGGCCCGGCTGTGAAGCTTGTTCCCCTCTTGCACGCACTGCTGGACCTTCTCGAACTTTTCCACGGCTTTGCGCAGGCTTTCGGTCGTGCCGCTGTGATAGCGAAGGTCCACCGCCTCCTTGTACAGGACCATGGCCAGGTGGTCGAGCTGGCGGAGCAGCGACTTGCCGATGGTCGCCTGGGGGTCCCACCGCATGGCATCCATCGCGTGGCGGCGGGCGGCTGCGAAGTTCTCCTTGAGGAGCGCCTCTTCGGCGAGCTGTTCGTAATGCGGGGCGATGATCTCCTTCGCCTTGTCCCGGAGCTTGCGGAGGCCCCCGGCCGCCTGCTTGTGGTAGGCGTTGTCCGTGTCGGGCTCCGCTTTCGTCACCTCGATCCAGGTGGACTGGGCCTCGTTGTACTTCTTCGCCTCGAGGGCCGTCCGGGCCTCCTCGAGTCGCCGTTCCAGCTTCCTGATCTTCGTCCGCAGCCAGTAGAGCTGTACGATCTTTTCGTCGGTGATGAGCTTGATCGCCTCCTCGCCCTCGCCGGATTGGTAATGGCTGCGTGCGGTGGCGACCTTCTTGTTCTTCCGGAGCTCGGCGCGGCGGGAGTTGATCCGAAGGCGCA
>JAWODX010000645.1:0-3933 GCA_046483085.1 Planctomycetota bacterium | reverse complement strand
GCATGGACATGATCCAGTCGCCGGAATCGGTCGCCATGGCCTACGGCGTCCCCCTGTGGTCCGACAAGCACCTGGAGCTGCTGGACAAGTCGTTCTCGCTGCTGGCGCCGCTGGCGGACAAGACGCTGTACGTGACCTGCATCCGCCGCACGCACTTCGGCAACGAGCACGCCATGGTGCGATGGACGCGGAACGGAGAGGGCGAACTTCAGCCCGACTTCACCGTGGTCGAGAAGTACCTCGACGTGGCGATGAAGCACCTCGGAAAGATCCCCCGCGTCATCCTGTACTGCTGGGAGCCACCCCAGAGCCAGGGACACGCCGGCGGGACCGGCCGCGCCGCCCGCGTCCACGACAAACCCATCCTCCTCAGCCTCTACGACCCGGAAACCGGCGAATACTCCGCCGCGCGCGGCCCGGCGTGGGGAACGCCCGAAGCCCAGAAGTTCTGGAAGAAGCTGACCGACGGGATGCAGCAGGTGCTCGCAAGGCGCGGCCTGAAAGACTCGATGCTGTTCGGGCTGATCGGCGATCACCGCCCCACGAAGCAGGCGATGGACGACATCTCCAACGGCGTGCCCGGCGCCCAGTGGGCGGTCCATTCGCACTACCGCTGTGAGACATGGAAGGGGTATAAGATGGGCATGTTCGTTGCCCTCTGGGGAATCCGCGCCGGACCCACCGACCCGTCGCGCGGGCGTTCCTTCGGCTGGACCAACCCCGAGTGGATGTTGTATTACCCCCGGGAAATGTCCCTCCGGAGCACGCTGACCGAGTACCGCTGCAAGCTGGAAACGTGGATCGGCGCCCGGGACCGTCGCGGGTGGGAGGCCGGTGTCGGCTCCGGCCCCCGGGGCGTGGGCCGACTGGGCGCGGATTTCTGGGTGGTACTCAAGGACGGCAGAGGACGGGCCCGGTCGACGCTGGCCGGCCGCTATCCCGAGGCGGCCTGGGGCCAGCTCAACCTCAACTTCGGCGTGCCCCGTGTTCTGGCAATCGGCAAGGAGGGGCCCATTGCGACCGTTCGGTCCGAGGCGTTCCGCGAGGCGGTGCAGGAACTCGAGGCCCGCATCTACCTCGAGAAGGCGCTGCTCGACCCCGCCGCGCCGCGAATTGTCGGCGCCAGGCTGTTGCGCCGCTGCAGGACAGCGCTCGATGAACGCATCAGAGCCGTGAACGTCGCGGCGGGCGGGAGGCGGGGGCGTGCCGCGGAGGCCTGGTTCATCAGCTCCGGCTGGCGCGTCCGGGCCGAGGCGCTGTTCGACCTCGCGGCCGAGGTGGCCGCCGCCTACGGCGACAAGACCCCCGCCCCCGATCTCGGCAGGACAGAGAAGAAGGAAGGACAATGAACAGACGAACTCGTTGGACAAGGCCGGCGGCCATCCTGCTCGCTCTCGCGGCGCCCGCCGCCGCCGTCGAAGTCCGCCTGACCGCGACCAACGACCGGGACGTCCCTCGCCGGCCGGCGATCATCACCAGCGGCGTCCCGTTCGCGAAGGGCGCCGTCACGGACGTCTCGGCCCTGCACCTGTCCGTCGATGGCAAGCCCGTCGCCGCCCAGTTCGCCCGGACCGTCCCCTGGGACGACGGCTCGGTCCGCTGGGCGCTGCTCGGTACCCAGCTCGACCTGCCGGCTCGCGGTTCGTCGGAGTTGGTTGTTTCCGACGCGGGGAAGAACCCGGCCCCTAAGGCGCCCGTCATGGTCGAAGACGGTGCCGGGGCGGTGACCGTCTCCACCGGCCCGCTTGTGCTCGTGCTCGGCAAGCGAAAGCCGGGTCTGATCCGGTCGCTGAACGTGCATGGGAAGGACCGACTGACCGGCTCGGGCCGGGGGCTGGTGATACGCAAGGCGGGCGGCGGCGCGGTCGTCGCCGGGGCGCCCGACGAGGTCCGGATCGAGCAGGCCGGGCCGCTGCGCGCCGTGGTATGCCTGAAGGGGTCATTCCCCGGCGTGCACAAGGGCCTGATCCGGTACACCGCCCGGTTCAGCGCCTTCGCGGGCCGGAAATTCATCAAGGTCCATCTCTGGCTGGAAAACCACGGCGCGGACGGCCAGGGGAAGGTCAAGCCCGAGTGGTTCGCGTTCGACGGAATGGCCGTCGAGCTCAGCGTCGACCTCGGCGGGGCGGTCACCGCCCGCTGCGAAGGGGCGGAGGCCGAAGGCCGGCTCAAGGTGCTCCAGCTCTGCCGGAAGGGGGAGAAGCCGCCCTATTTCACCGACGAGAATTTCGAGTACACGGTTTCCAGCGGGCCGCAGGAGTTGAAGCAGGGCAAGCGTACCGACGGGCTGGTCCAGGTGCAGGGCGACGCCGGGAAACTGACCGTGGGGGTTCGGCATTTCTGGCAGAACTACGAGAAGGCGATTGAACTGGACGGCACGGCCCTCCGGCTCTGGTTCTGGCCGCCCGAAGGCCAGTGGCCCAGGCCGACCAAGAGCGTCGAAACCAAATGGCTCCGACGCCTCAAGGGCGTTCCCCGAGGCGAGGGGTACCTGCTGCCCGGCTCCGTCCACAAAGGGCATGAGTTGATCCTCGACTTCTCCGGCCGGCCCGCCGCAGAAACCCAGGCGGAACTGTCCCGCCCGGTCTTTGCGCGCGCGTCGGCCGAGTACTACGCGGCCACCGGGGCGCTCCCCGGATTTTTTGCCCCCGCGGGTGCCAAAACAGGAAACAAGAACTGCGACTTCAAGCTGGCCAGTTGGGCGCGCATGGGCCGGAGCGCCATGGACCCCGAATCCCCCACCAGTCTCTACGCGGCACGGAGCGAGCACCAGCGGTTCCGCATCGGGTATCACGGCGACTCCTCGTATTGGTACGGCTGGATGGACTTCGGCGACCTGTCCGTCCCCGGCAAAGGGCAGGTCTCCCTCCACTACGACTGGCCGCTGCTGGTCCTGCTCGAGTACCTCCAGCACGGCGACCCGAACGCCCTCGAAATGGGCACGCAGATGGTCCGGCACCGGATCGACATCGATCAGTACTGGTCGGACCGCGACCCGCCCAGCGTCAACGCGATCCAGAGCGGCGTCGTGTGGCCGACGTTCCACGCCAACGGGCGTTCCGGCGGCCCCAACGCCGGCGGGACCTGGACCGCCGGGCCCGCCCTCTGGTACATGCTGACCGGCGAACCCAAGGCCCGCCAGGCCTGCCTTCGGAGCGCCGAGGGCCTCGTGCGCGCCTGGAAGGCCATCGCCGGCAAGGACGTTTACGGCGGGGGGCGGAAAACGGACATGGCCGCCAACGCGTGGGCGATCGAGTCCTTTTGCGCCGCCTATGACCTGACCGCCGACAGGCGCTGGCTCGACGAGGCAATGAAGCTGTTCAACACCAACATCACCAACAAATGGGAAAAGCACGGACCCTTTCTCCACTCTCCGGGGAAGGCGCAGATCTTCGGCCAGGGCTACATCAAGGAAGACAAGCAGTACTGTTACGCGATCGCTCCCTTCTGCATCCTGCACGCCCGCACGAGGGACGAGAACGTGCTCCGACTGCTTCTTGAAGGGTGCGAAAAACCGCTGCCCGAGGACAGTTACTTCGAGGCCCCGATGTTCCTTGCCGGACTCTACGCCTATACCGGAACGGTGGCCCGAAAACCCGAGTACCTGAACAAAGCGGCGAAACTTTTCGCCCTCGGATTCCCCGAGTCCAAGAGCCCGCCGGCCTTCATGCCCAACAACACAACCTGGTCCCGGAGAGCCGCCATGATGATCCGCGCCGGCTACCCCGTCCAGCATGCGTTCTGGAAGCAGGAGGACTGAGCGTCTTACGCGGAGCCACGTCCTTCGTCAACTTCAGCCCAGCTGCCCGAAATCATCGACGGCTGGGCGATGCAGCCTTGGTTTAGCAGGTGAACGCTGGACTCCAGCAGGCAGCGAGCGGTGAATTGTGCGGATTCTCCCTGCCATTTCGCCAGTGCTTCGCAGTAGGACGG
>JAWODX010000636.1:0-13129 GCA_046483085.1 Planctomycetota bacterium | reverse complement strand
TAGCGTTGTAGTGATAGTCGCTGTGGAAGGTGTGCGTCGGCCGGGTCCGGCGGCCGGCGTCTGGCGAAGAGACTATCTCAAAATGGTGGCACGGCCTTCCAGGCCGTGGATATTCACGGGCAGGATGCCCGTGCCACGGCTGATCCGGCCTTTTGAGATAATTACGAAATGGTGGCCGGCTGGGCGTCGATGGATGTAACCGGTTGGAACAGAGTTGGTTATAGGTTTCAGTCTACCCGATGCCCGGCCGCGAGAATGCTTTTTTGCGAAACGAACCGAAATCGACGCTATGCACTGGGCGCCAAGGTATTGCGGCGAGCGATCGGGAAATATTCCACGCTTTTTATGGTCGCACCTACGAAAATGTGGGATTCCGGGGCCGGGAAAGGCATAGCGCCTTGTGATCGTTGGGCTTACGGTCGCCAGGGGGCCCCCGAGCCGCGCGGGGCCGGGTGAACGGAGCGCGTCGCCCGACCCCGGCTCGCAGATGGCGCACGGGCGGGTGAGAAGAGGGTGAAACCCTGCTTGCTCCTCGGCCCGACCCGGATCGCAGATGGCTGCCGGGCGGGCGAGAGCGGGGCTACGTGCGAGATCCGTAGTAGAAGCTGATGAAGGCGCAGAGGCTCATGACGGGCAGCGCGTCGAACGAGTCCCCCGCGGAGTAGGCCCCGGTCACGAAGAGGACGGTCAGATACGCCGCGACGGCGAGCACAAGGACGCCCTTGAGGTGATTGATCACCGGGTACAGCGGGCCGCCCTTCAGCCGGCCGATCATCCGCCCGGCGAAATGCCCGAGCATCAGCCCGAACAGAACGACGAAGAATCCGAGGTAGCGGATGTCCTCGGGCCTCTGTCGGATGAGAAGGACCACGGCCGCGGCGAGGAAGCCGATGACGAGCACCCGGCGCACCATGCGGCCGGGGAGGAACAGCGGCGTGCGGGGGCGGCCGGTCGGGTCATAGATCCGGCTCTGGGCGGGAGCGCCGCGGCCCCGGAAGCCGAAGTAGTAGCCGATGACGGTGAGCAGCAGACTGAGCAGGTAGCTCGGGACCGCCTCGTTCGTCCCGATGAGGAACCAGCAGGCGGCGGCCAGGACGAGTGCGACGGAGGCCCGGATGCTCCCGCGCGGCAGCCAGAGCGGCTCGGCCGGCTCGCCCGCCTTCTCCTCGGCCAGCGCGACCTGGCCCGACTCTTCGTCGGCCAGGATGACGAATTGGCTGCCGCAGCTCTGGCAGACGAAGCGGTCTTGTTCGTCGAGCCGGCGGGGGTTCTCGAACCCGCACGCCGGGCAGACGATCGTCTCTTTCTCGTACATCAGCCCCGCTCCCGGTCCTTGGCCATGCTTCGCTCGATATGAGCTGTCAGCTATCAGCTATCAGCTTGCGGCTTGAGTTCCGTCAGTACCGCAGGCGTCAGGCGTTGAACGTTGGATGTTGAACGTTGTGCCGTTCCTTCCTGGTTCGCCGTTCGGCGTTCTTCGGTTCGGCGTTCGGGTCCGGCGGACCCGGTCTAGCTCTTCGGCGTTTTGTCCTTCTGCCGTTCGGTGGCGCGCGAGACGAGCATCCGGCGGCAGCGGGGATCGATGTCGAAGTAATCGAGGAAGTTGCGCTCGACCTGCTTGCGGAGCTTGTTGGCGCGCTTGAAGCTGTCGCGCGACACCTTGATCTGCCCGCCGGCCAGCATCTCGTGCCCGCCGGCGGTCCCCAGGTCGCGGACGATCTCCTTGGCCACGCTGCTGGCGTCCTGGCCGCGTTCGGTGGTGCGGAGCGAGATGTAGACGACGCCCCGGAACAGCCCCTGGCAGAGGACCCAGTCGGCGTCTTCCAGGCGGAGGAGCAGGTCGGCGACCTCGCCGGTCATGTCCGGGTTGATCGTCCGACCCAGCCAGCACACCGCCGTGTTGTCGTAGGTCCGCGTGTCCCGCAGGCCGCGGGACACCGCGGTGAAGTATTCGCGCGGCTCCTGCTCGTTTTCGATACGCGAGAGATACCGCTTGTTGGCCTGGGGATAGAGATGGGTGAACATCTCGATGTCGGCGTCCGACGTCGCCCGGCCGAACTCCTGGGTGTCCGACTGGATCCCGTAGAGCAGGGCGGTGGCCATGGGCATGCTGAGCTCGACCCCCGCCTCGCGCAGGTATTCGCCGACGATGGTGGAGGTGGCCCCGTAGTTGGCGCGGATGTCGCTCAGCTCGACCTGGCGGGTGCTCTCGGCCCATTCGTGGTGGTCGAGGACTACGTCGACCTCGGCCTGGTCCTCCACGGGGTTGTTGCCGAAGACCGGCTGGGTGTCGACCATGGCGACCAGGTCGTACTCGTCGAACGTCAGCTCGTCCGCGTTCCGCAGGTTCAGCCCGAGGTACTTGAGCATCCTGCGGTTCTCGGAGCGGCCGATGATGCCGGCGTGGGCGATCGACGTGTCACAGTCGGCGATCTCCCGGAGCAGCAGCTTGAGACCGGCCGCGCTGGCGATCGCGTCGGGGTCCGGATTGTCCTGCAAGAGGATCAGCGCCCGTTTCCGCCCTTTCGCCAGCTTCTTCAGCTTGCCGAGCTGCTTCTTGGTCGAGGGCTTCCGGGCCACACTCACTCCTCACTGATCGCTTCGACCGGACACTCCTCGATGCAGGTCCCGCACTCGGTGCACGTGTCCTGGTCGATCACCGCGACGCCATCCTGCATGGAGATGGCTTCGACGGGGCACACCTCGACACACGTCTCACAACCGACACACTCGTCCGCGTCGACCTTGACCATCAACGAATCCTCCTTGTTTGAAATGAGGAACCAACAGAACCGTATTCACGGGCCGTCCGAACGACCGGCGGCCGGCGAATTGTGGGCTTTCTTCGCTTCGGCGTCAAGTCTTTTCTGCCGATCGGCCAGGTTCTGAAGCGTTCGACCGTCGAGCAGCTCGTTCAGGGCATCGGCGGCCGCCGCCCACAACTCGTGCGCCGCACAATGCCCGCTCCGCGGGCACGTCTCGGGATCGTCGACGCAGTGGACCGGGCCGAGCGGGCCTTCGACGGCGCGGACCACCTCGCCCACCGTGATGTCCCGCGGCGCCCGCTTCAGCTCGTAGCCCCCCTTGCTTCCCCGGGTGCCCTCCACAATGTCCGCCTTGCGCAGCCGGGCGAAGATGTGCTCGAGGTATCGCTTCGAGATCCGCTGACTCTCCGCGATCCGGTCGATCGACAGGCTTCCGTTGCCGTAGTGATCCACCAGTTCCAGCATCGCTCGGCAGGCGTAACGTCCGCGCGTCGATAGTTTCACCCGGATGCCTCCGCAGAAAACCGCTGGAATCTGTATGAATTGTATGGCCAAATACCGCACTGGTCAAGCGGAAATCGCCCGGCCGCACCTGTGTCTTGATATCGGCGCGAGCGGCGTGTTACGATAGGGGCCGCTCCAGCGGGCCGGAGGCTCATGCGCGCCAGGGAAAGCCATCTCGTGCTCGAACATCGGTTGCACCGCCGGGTGCAGGCGCTCTCGCTGCTCGCCTTCACCCCCGTGCTCGCCCTCCCGTTCCTCCACCACCTCGGCGTCTGCTGGGCGTGGTCGTATCCCAAGCTGTTCGCGCTCCAGCTCGCGACGGCGCTCGCCTGGGCGGGCCTGCTCCTGATCCTGCCGGTGAAGCTCGACGAGATGGTCCGGGCGTCCGGGATCGGCACGCCGATGCTCCTGCTCGTCGCCTGGGCGGGCGCCAGCACCCTGTGGTCGTCCTTTCCGTGGATGGCCGCGCAGCCGATGGTCGAGCTGGTCTACGGGGCGCTGGCGGTGGTTGCCCTGGCGAACCTGTTGACGGGCACGTCGACGCGCCGATGGTTCGCCGCCGCCTACGGGATCGCGGCGGGGGGCGCGGCGGTCGCATACCTGATCGGGGACGCGGTCGCGAAGAACCACATGCGGGTGTACCCGTTCGCGAATCCGAACGTGGGGGCGTCGTTCATGATCGGGCCGCTGGCCGTCGGTGCCGCGTTTGCGCTGTCGGCGGCCCGGCGCCGCAGCCGGCTTCGGGTCGGGCTGCTCGGCGCGGCGGTGGCGGTTCCCTGCGGATGGGCGCTGGTGGCGACGCGTTCGGACGCCGGGCTCGCCGCCGGGGCCGGCGCCCTCGTCCTCGTCGTCGTCCTTTCGGTCGGCGCGCGCCTGCGGCGGATCCTGGTGGAAGCCCTGATCGGGCTGGCGGCGCTGGCCCTGCTCTGGCCGATGCTGGCGCCCGGGCTGTGGCCGGAGGCGCAGCTCCGGGAGGCGATGGGTCCGCGGCCGGGGTTGTGGGAGGGCGCGGCCCGGCTGGCGGCCGAGCGCCCTGTCACCGGGCTGGGAGTGGGCACGTTCTTCGTCGAGTTCGCCGACAACTGGCCGCGCGAGTACGCCGCCCACCGGGAGTTCGCCTCGTTTGTGAGGAACGCGCACTGCTTGCCGCTGCACGTGCTGGTCGAGCTGGGTGTGGTCGGGCTCGGGCTGGCCGCGTGGCTGCTGTACCGGGTGATTCGGAACGTGCGGCGGGCCGACCTGCGCGGCGGGCAGGAGGACCGGGTGCTGCTGCGCGGGCTCGTCTGCGGCGGGGTGGGCATGCTCGCCCACGGGCTGGTCTCGACGTCCCTCCACCAGCAGGGGGCGTACGTGAACCTCATCCTCATCCTGGCGCTGATCGGGGGGATGGCGACCATCACGTGGCAGCATCGGGCGGTCGGCCGCCGGCCGCCGGTCCTGTTCCGACTGCTCCTGGCGCTCGGCGTGCTCGGCGCGTTCGGGCTCACGGCCGGGCGAGGGCTGCTCAGCCAGCACGAAATGCACCGGGCCTGGGCCACGCCGGCGCATCGATACAACGAACGGATCGACCACCTCCGCCGGGCGATTCAGGTCGGGTGGCCCAGTTCCTGGACGCTCCAGGCGAGGATCGAGCTGGCGAAGACCTACCACCGGAGCGGCCACGTCAGCGAGGCGCTGGGTGAGCTCGACGACGTCGACGCGCTGGCCCCCCGCTTCGGGCGCGTCGAACGCTACCGCGCGGAACTGCTGCTCGAGCTGGGCGAACTGCGGGCGGCGACGGACGCCCTGATCGACTACTGCGAGAAGGATCCGTTCAGCCGCCGGGCCTACCGGGTGTGGATCGCGGTCCTCAACGCGGCGCCGCCCGAGCACCGAGCGGCCATCGCCCGGCCCGACGCCGCCCTCCGCTTCCTCGACATCGCCTCGCACTACAACAGCCCGCGACTCCCCCGCCACGACATTTTCCCGGAGACGGCCGGCGAGGCGGAACCGTTGCCGGGCATCTACACGCTCCGACAGACGTTCGTCGACGCCCTGCGGAGACCGGACCGCTAGTCCGCGCCGCCGCCCATCGCCGCGACCCGTTCCGCGGCCAGAGCGGCCAGGCCGTCCATCGCCGCCTTGCGCGCGCCGTACTCCAGGTCGCCCGAGTCGATGAACACCGGCGGGGCCAACCGCGAGTCGTCTCCATACGACTGGAACACCTGGTAGATGTATCCGGTTTTCACGTCGACGAGGACCGCCTTCGATTCGGCGAGGTGCGCCTCGCGGGTGCCCGGCGCCACGAACGCGCCCAGGATGGTGGGATAGAGCGCGGCGAACCAGTTCAGCCGGACCTCGTACCCGGTCTCGGTGGCGTAGAGGAGCAGCCCGTCGGCGTGGGCGCGGGCGGCGGCGATGCGGAGGGTCTTCAGGCTGTCCCCCGCCGACGGGGGCAGGTAGATGTCGGGCAGGAAGTCGATCTGCTCGAAGAGCCCGGTCTTTTCCAGGGCCGCCTTCATGGCCGCCGCTGTCTCCTTGCGCAGCAGCAGGCGCTTGTGGGCGCTCTCGATCTCGGTGCTGCTGCTCTCCACCTCGTAGAGGAGGACCTTGGCGGGGACGGGCCTGGCGGGCTGCATCGCCAGGAGTCGGTCCACCTCCTTCTGAACCGCGTCCTCGCTCATTTCACCCGTCGCGGTCCGCGTCTCGCCCCCGATCAGCATCCGAAATCTCGACTCCTTGTAGCTGGGCAGCCGGGACCGGGCGACGCAGCCGCCCACGGTCGGGGCCAACAGGACCACCAGCCAGAACGATGCTCTGCGAGCCATCCGCCACCTCCCAGGAAATGATGATACGACGGGCGGACCGGCCCGCCGCAATCAGCTCACCCTTGCCTCTTCCGTCTCCCTTCCCGGCCTCTCGACCGCTTGCGGCGCCCCTTGCACCGACGGCTATTTCTCGGCTTCGGCCGTCCGCCGCGCGGCCAGCTTCTGGTTGATGAGCTGGGCGAGCTTCTCCGCCTTGTCGATCGAGGACAGGCCCGACTTGAAGACCGCGACCCTGGGCGCCTGCGGGGCCTGATCGTCGCCGACCTCCGGGTCCTCTTTCTTCGCCTGGATATACTCCATGGCCCGGTCTGTGTAGTCCTCCAGCAGCTTCGTGTACCGACGCCGGACCTTGTCGTGGCGGATCACGTCGGCGACCTTCTTGCCGTCGCAGTCGGTCACCACGCATACGTTGTACTTCTCGATCCTCGCCTTGTACTTCTCGTACCGGCGTTCGAGCTTCTCGCGGGCATCCTTGTACGTCTCGCCCTTGGTCGCCGCGCGGGCCAGCCTCCGGACGGTCGGCTTGGTCGGCCCGGGGACCGGGAACTTCCGCTCGCCGGCCACCTCCTTCCACTTCTTCCGGCGGGCGACCCACTTGCGGGCCGCCTGGACGTACTCCTTCTGAGCGTCCGTCTCCGCCTGCTTCGCCTGCTTGACGGTCAGCTCGCGGAGCTCCATCGTCCCGTTGTGGTCGGTGATCATGTAGAAATAGACCGCGCCGTTCGCCTCCGCCCGGCCCGCCAGCCCGAAAACGAGCAGCCAGGCGACGCCCATCACGCACAACCACGCCATTCCCCGGCCACGAATGCGGGCAACCGCAAAATCGATCTTTCCCTTCATCTGATCCCACCTCCGTGTCACTCACCCATCATCCATACCACAAGCCGCGGTGAAAAGCAACCCATTTCGGATACCGTCGCCGCGCCGGAGCCATTGCCCGATGCGACGCGATCCGGCCGAGCGCGTCCCCAGGTTGCCCCGACCCGCCCCTCGCGCTATAATTCGAGCGACCTGGCCAGAAGGGGGGCAAGCATGAAACGCAGCTATGTGCTGGCGCTCGCTTGTGCCCTGTGCGCGGCCCCCGCGGCGAGGCCCGCCGAGCAGGACGACGAGGTGGCGCGGCTCCAGGCAACCGTCCGGGAGTCCCAGGGATTCTTCGTCGTCCACCACGAGCCGTACCTGATCAAGACCGACATCGACGCCCGGACGGCCGCCGAGGCCGCCCTCTACATGCGCCGGTTCCACGACGCGTTCCGCTCGTTCATCAAGCCCGAGCCGAAACTGGACGCCACCCCGGTCGTCTACCTGTTCAAGGACCGGGCCACGTACCAGAAGGCAGTGCGGAAGCGCGGCCACCTGCAGTTGGCGCAGGCCGGTGGCGGCTACGCGGGGACCGACGACCGCTCCGAACTGTTCACCTACCAGTCGCACCCCGGCAAGGGGTTCGCGGCGTATCCCAAGGACGTGCTCCGTCACGAGGGCGCCCACCAGCTCCTCGCCTACGTGCTCGGCGGCCAGCGTATCCCCGTCTGGTACGACGAGGGCGTGGCGACCTTCTTCGAAGGCTGGCAGGTCGAGAAGTCCGTCGACCAAAACCTGAAGCGGCTCCGGCTCGTCCATCCCGCGTTCCCCCGCATCCGAAAGACCTACGGCACCCCGAAGTTCAAGGACCTGATCTACCTGATGAACCTGACCCACCGGACGTGGGTGCCGGACGAATACGGAGATGTCACCGCACAGCATTACGCCGAGGTGGAGAGTTTCATGACCTTCCTGCTCCTTTCCCCGAAGGGTCGGCGGTTCTTCGCCGCCCTCTTCAAGGTCATCGGGCGCGGCAAGGACCCGGTCCACGTCCTCAGCGGGCCGGCGATCCGCAACGCTCAGAAGGCCTGGTACAAGGACATCGAGCGGCGGATCGAGATCTACGACAAGCTCCGCGCCGGCGAGCGCCGACCGCGATAGCGCGGCGCCCCGGGTGGGCTCGGGTTTCGCGTCGTGAACTGCGCCGGCCCCGGAGTCTGCGTCCTCAGCGACCGCCGCTGGTCCGGGCCTACTGGAAGTCCGGCCGAAAAGCCCCCGGGTTCCGCCCCTCGATCTGCTTGATTGACAGGCAGGCGGCGCTATAATCCCCGGTTCCGGACCTGTCCGCAGCCGAGGCCGGCATGGAAGAAGCGATCCGCAAGGCGGCCGTCCTGATCGAGGCGCTGCCCTACATCCGGGATTTCCACGACGCGGTCGTCGTGGTCAAGTACGGCGGCAGCGCCATCGAGGACGAGGACCTGCACAACGTCCTGCTCAGCGTGGCGTTCATGAGCCAGGTGGGCATGCGGCCCGTGCTCGTCCACGGCGGCGGCAAGTTCATCACCCGGGCGCTCGAAGAGAAGGGCATCGAGACCGAGTTCATCCACGGCCAGCGGGTGACCGACGAGACGGCGCTGCCCGTGGTCGTCGACGTGCTCCTCAACCAGGTGAACCGGAAGCTGGTCGACACCATCCTGGACTTCGGGAGCAAGGCGGTGAGCCTGACGACCGGGGAGAGCCGGCCGCTCCGGGCCGAACGGCTGGTGATCGGGGAGGCCGACGGCCCGGACCAGCACGGCCGCGACCTGGGCTACGTCGGACGGGTCACCGGGGTGGACACGGCCGCGATCCTCGCCGCCACGGAGGGCCGGACCGTCCCGGTCATCGCCCCGCTGGCGACGGGGCCGGCGGGCGAGGTCCTGAACTGCAACGCGGACTCGGCGGCGGCCGTCGTCGCCGGCGAGCTGGACGCCGAGAAGTTCGTCCTCCTGACCGACGTGCCCGGCATCCTCGTCCCCGGCCCGGACGGAACGGACGAGCTGCTGTCCACCGCCACGGAGCCGGAGATCGAGACGCTGATCCGGCGCGGGCACATCTCGGGCGGCATGATGCCGAAGGTCCGGGCGTGCATCGACGCACTCGACGCCGGCGTGCGGAAGGCCCACATCATCGACGGCCGCGTCCCGCACGCCCTGCTCCTCGAAATCTTTACCGAAGAAGGGATCGGGACGCAGATCCTCGGAAAGCAGTGAGCAGTGACAAGTCAAAAGTGATAAGTGATAAGTGATAAGTCATAAGTGGCCAGTGACCAATGACCGGTCACCAGTGACCAGTGACCAATAACCCGGAGCGCCTGATGGACACAGAGCAGATCATCGAGCAGTTCGACAGGTACGTGGTGCCGAACTACACCCGCAAAGACGTCGTCCTCGTCGAAGGGAAGGGGTCGCGGGTGCGGGACCTGGACGGCCGCGAGTATCTCGATCTGTTCCCCGGCTGGGGATGCGACGGGCTCGGCCACTGCCATCCGAAGGTGGTCGAGGCGGTCCGGCGCCAGGCCGGCCGGCTGATCCACGTCGCCAACGACTATTACAACGAGCTGCAGGGCGAGCTGGCCGAGATCATCGCAACGCGGTCGTTCGGCGGGAAGTGCTTCTTCTGCAATTCCGGGGCCGAGGCCGTGGAGGGCGCCGTGAAGTTCGCACGCATCTTCACCGCGCCCGAGCGGCAGACGGTGGTGGCCATGCAGGACTCGTTCCACGGCCGGACCCTCGCCGCCATCACGGCCACCGGCCAGGAGAAGTATCACCAGGGGATCGGGCCGCTCTCGCCCGGGTTCCGACACGTCCCGTTCAACGACATCGACGCCGTCGCCGACGCCATCGACGCCGAGACCTGCGCCGTCCTCGTCGAGCTGATCCAGGGCGAGGGCGGCGTCAACGTCGCCGACGAGTCGTACGTGCGCCGGCTCCGCGACCTCTGCGACGGGCAGGACGTCCTGCTCATCGTCGACGAGGTCCAGACCGGCTGCGGGCGGACGGGCGACTGGTTCGTGCACCGGGGGTACGGGATCGAGCCGGACATCATGACCCTGGCGAAGGCGCTGGGCGGCGGGGTGGCCATTGGCGGGATCGAGGCGCGGCCCGACATCGGCGACCGGATCGTGCCGGGGCTGCACGCGTCGACGTTCGGCGGCAACCCGCTCGCCTGCGCCGCCGCCATCGCCGCCTTCCGGGCCGTCGACGAGGAGGACCTGCTCGAGAACGCCCGGACGATGGGCGAGTATTTCCGCGCCCGGCTCCGCGAGATCGGCGAGACCACCGGCCTTGTCAAGGACGTCCGCGGCCGCGGGCTCATGGTCGGCTGCGAGCTGACCGTCCCCGGCGCCCCCGTCGCCAGGGCGTGCCTGGAAAAGGGCCTCCTCATCAACTGCACCCACGACACCGTCCTCCGGTTCCTCCCCGCCATGACCGTCACCCGCGAGGAGCTCGACGAGGGCCTGGCGATCGTGGAAGAGGCGCTGAACGAACAACAGCAGTGAGCGGTCCGAGAGCACGGAACAGAGCCATGAGCGAGAAGAGCCTCCGACACCTGGTCAACGTGACCGACCTGAACAACGATGAGATCGAGCGCGTGTACCGCGTGGCGGCCGAGACCAAGGCTCGGATCGCCCGCGGCGAGCACAGCGACGCGCTCGAGAACCGCGTGCTGGGCATGATCTTCGAGAAGCCGTCGATGCGGACGCGCATGTCGTTCCAGGCGGCGATGATCCAGGCCGGCGGCCAGGCGATGGACATCCGCGGCGGGGAGATCGGGCTCGGCAAGCGCGAAAGCGTCAAGGACGTCGCCAACGTCATGTCCCGCTACGTCGACGCGATCATGATCCGCACGTTCGCCCACCGCAACGTCGAGCTGCTCGCCCGGCACGCCAGTGTCCCCGTGATCAACGGCCTGTCCGACGACGCCCATCCCTGCCAGGCGCTCTCCGACGTCTTCACCGTCCGCGAGAAGCTCTGCCCGTCGTCGGAAGGGATCACCGAGCTCGCCGGGGTGACGCTGGCGTTCGTGGGCGACGGCAACAACGTCGCCCGGTCGCTCGCCATGCTCTGCGCGAAGCTCGGGATGACGTTCGTCCTCTCCGCGCCCGAGGGGCACGAGCTCGACGACGCGTTCCTGCGCAAGGTGGCCGAGCACGTCGGCGAGGAGCCGGCGGTCCGCCAGGTCCGCGACCCCCACGAAGCGGTCCGCGACGCGCGCATCATCTACACCGACGTGTGGGCCAGCATGGGGCAGGAGTCGGAGGCCGAGGCGCGGCGGACGACGTTCCGGCCCTATCAGGTCAACACGGCCCTGTTGGAGGCGGCGCCCGCCGACGCCCTGGTCATGCACTGCCTCCCGGCGCACCGCGGCGAGGAGATCACCGACGACGTGATGGACAGCGAGCGGTCGATCGCCTACGACCAGGCCGAGAACCGCCTCCACGTCCAGAAAGCGCTCCTCTTTTTCCTGCTCGGCGTGGAGGCGACCTGAGATGGCCCGCGCCGACGGCCGCCGCGTCAACGAGCTCCGGCCCGTCACCATCGAGCGCGGCTACACGAAACACGCGCCCGGCTCCGTCCTCATCGGCGCCGGCGACACGAAGGTCCTCTGCACCGCCATGGCCGAGGAGTCCGTGCCCGACTTCCTGCTGGGGACGGGGACCGGCTGGGTCACCGCCGAGTACAGCATGCTCCCGTCGTCCACGCCGGAGCGGCGGATGCGCGACGTGCGCCGCGGCCGACCCGACGGCCGCGGCGAGGAGATCCGACGGCTCATCGGCCGCGCCCTCCGGGCCGTCGTCCGGCGCGAGCGGCTCGGCGAACGGACCCTCTTCATCGACTGCGACGTGCTGCAGGCCGACGGCGGCACGCGGACGCTCGCCGTCACCGGCGGCTACATCGCACTGGCCGACGCCGTCGCGAGCCTGCGGGCGGCCGGCGTCATCCGCCGCCAGCCGCTCGTCGCGAACGTCGCCGCCATCAGCGTCGGGATCGTCGGCGGCCGGCCGATGCTCGACCTCACCTACAAGGAGGACGCCGGCGCCGACGTCGACATGAACCTGGCGATGGACAGCCGCGACCGCCTGATCGAAATCCAGGGGACCGCCGAGGGGGAACCGTTCGACCGCGACCAGCTCGACCGGCTGCTCGACCTCGGCCGACGCGGCATCCGAAAGCTCATCCGCCTCCAGCGCCGGGCCCGGCGCGATTGACCCGGCACGCCGCCCTGCTCTCCGAACTGTGCAAACTCGAAACCGGGCGAAAGTTATGGTAGCATGTCAGGTGGACAGGACTTTGGATGAACGCGGCCGGCGGTGACCGGGCGCTCCGGCGCGGCCCCGCGTTCCGTCTTGGTGAGAAACGGTGCCCGAGCAGCGATACAAGTACCTGGAGCCGGCGGCACTGGCGAAACTGGATCGCTTCGACATCGTCGCCAAGGGCGTCGTCGAGGGATTCATCACCGGGCTCCACCGCAGCCCGTACCACGGCTTCTCGGTCGAGTTCGCCGAGCACCGCGAGTACGTGGCCGGCGATAACATCCGCGACATCGACTGGCAGGCGTACGGCCGGTCCGACCGGTACATGATCAAGCAGTATCAGGAAGAGACGAACCTCCGGGCGCACATCCTGCTCGACCGGTCCGGCTCGATGGGCTATAAGTCGGACGAGGCGTCGATCACCAAGCTCGACTACGGCTGCTTCCTCGCCGCCTGCCTCGCCTACCTGCTCGCCCGGCAGCAGGACCCGGTCGGCCTGGTGCTGTTCGACGACGAGGTCCGCACGTTCATCCCGCCCGGCTCGACCACCGTCCACCTGAACCTCATGCTGCGCGAGCTGGAGAAGATCGAGCCGGGCCGCCAGACCAACGTCTCCGGCTCGTTCCACCACCTCGCCGAACACATCAATCGCCGCGGCCTCATCATCATCATCTCGGACCTCTACGACGACCAGACCGAGGTGCTCCGCAGCCTCCGGCACTTCCGCTACAAGAAACACGAGGTGATGCTCTTCCACGTCTTCGATCAGGCCGAGATCGAGTTCCCCTTCGACCGGCTGACCAACTTCGTCGACCTGGAGACCGACGAGCGGATCCAGGTCGACCCCAAGTACGTGCGCGAGGAATACACGAAGCTGATCCGCGAATTCATCGACGTGTACAAGAACGACTGCAGCGCCAGCCAGGTCGAATACATCCAGACGCACACCGGCCTGC
>JAWODX010000629.1:0-4272 GCA_046483085.1 Planctomycetota bacterium | reverse complement strand
GATTCTGTATGACGAGCCTCGACGAGACGTACAGCCAGCGTCCCGGTGACGCCATCTCACGGCGAGTGCTCTCGACGGCCGTGGCCCGGACCTCGTCGTGCGAGGGGTGCCGGCCGCCGGGCCCGTCCGCCGGCTGCCTCGGCGGAGAGATCGACCCGCAGCCGACGTCGCCCAGCAACAGCAGGGTCAGGCCGGCCACGGCGGCCGCCGCGCTCTGTCGAAGCCGGGCCGCCGCACTCGTCATCCCTGCTTCTCCCAGCGCAGCAGATTCTGGACCTGGGCCAGGGTGGTCCTCCCGCCCCGGATCTCGGCACGAATGCGGTTCTCCTTCTCCAGGCAGTCCTGGCCGCGGTTGGCGATCTCGGCGGCGCGCGCCTTCGCGATGACCAGCACGCCGTCGTCGTCGCCGACGATCCAGTCGCCGGGCACGACCGGTCGACCGGCGACGCGGATCGGCACACCGATCTCGCCCATGCCCTTCGGCTCGCCCGCGTGCGAGGTGACGTGCCGGGCGAAGACAGGAAACCCGAGCTCGCGGATGTCCGCGCTGTCGCGCACCGCGCCGTCGATCACGACACCGGCCAGCTCCCGCTGCATGCAACTGTTCGTGGCGAGCTCGCCCCAGACGGCGGGCGGCACGCCGCCGGCGGCGATCACGATGACCGAGCCCGGCTCGGCCGCGTCGATCGCCTCGACCGGCTTCGCCCAGTCGCCGGGATAGGTCCGCACGGTCACCGCCCGGCCGACCATCTTGGCGCCGGGGACGATGGACCGGATGCCCTCGAGGCAGGGGGAGCGGTGATTGCCGTCGGAGATGTTCGCCGTCGACGCCCGCTCGAACACGGCGCGAATCTGGTCGTCCGACGCCGCCCGCTTGTAGAGATCGCTCTCGATGCGGACGCCCTCGTCGACGGCCTTTCGGAGGCGGCGGGCGGCCTCGACGGCATCCTTCGCCTTGGTGAGGGCCCCGCCGACGATCACCACGCTCGCCCCGGCGGCGACCGCGGCCGCCGCCGTCTCGGAGTGGATCCCGCCCGCGACCGAGACCGGGACGTTCACCGCGCCGGCGACCGCTTCGACCGGTTCAAAGGAGGCCTTGCCCGACATCTGCTCGTCGATCGGCGTGTGCACGCAGATCTGGTCGACTCCCCAGTCGGCCAGTTGCGCCGCCCGGCCGGCGAGGTCCGACACGCCCATCAGGTCCGCCACGATCTCGATCCCATAGTTCCGGCCGGCGCGGATCGCGTCCCGGATCGTCTCGTCGGCGGTGATCCCCATCACCACGGCGGCGTTCGCGCCGGACTTCGCCGCCATCTCGACCTCCGCCCGGCCGGCGTCCATCGTCTTCGTG
Organism: Planctomycetota bacterium; assembly: GCA_046483085.1. GTDB lineage: Bacteria > Planctomycetota > PUPC01 > PUPC01 > PUPC01 > JAWODX01. The sequence continues at coordinate 2,921 of JAWODX010000629.1, read as the reverse complement.
TCGCAGACGATCTTCCGGTCGGGGAACGCCTTTCGCAGGGCGCGCACCGCCTCCATCCCCTCGCTCTTGAGCAGGGGGGTGCCGACCTCGAGCCAGTCGGCGCCGCCCTCGACCGCCTCCCGGGCGAGGTTCAGCGCCCGCGGCAGCTCGTCAAAATCCAGCGCCACCTGGATAATCGGTCTCATCGGAACCTCGCCGACCAAGGAAAAACGGAAAAGAGGGAAAGAGGGGAAAAGGCTTCCCGGGCTGCCCGAAGGGCAGGGTGCCGGTCCCTTTTCCACTTTTCCATTTTCCCCTTTTCCCTCTTCTGCTTCGCTTCGTGTCCTTCGTGGTGAGATTCAGGGCGCATACGTGGCCCCGCAGCGGTCCGACTCCCAGGCGGTCACGCGGCGGACCGACACGCCGTCGGGCAGGCCGTCCGCCAGCCGATCCGCGATCACCTTCGCGATGTTCTCCGCCGTCGGGTTCAGCGAGTCGAACGGCGCGACCTCGTTCAGATAGCGGTGGTCGAACTCGTCGAGGACGTCGGCCAGGACCGCCTTCACCTGGCGGAAGTCGACCAGCACGTCCATCTCGTCGAGCGTCTCGCCCACGACGACCACGTCCACCTGGTAGTTATGCCCATGCAGTCGCTCGCAGGCGCCCTCGTAGTCCCGGAGCCGATGAGCCGCCGCGAAATCCGCTTTCACCGTCAATTCGAACACCGCCTCGTCCTCGCCTCCATTTAGGAGCTCTAACAACACGGTGGGGCGGACATTCCTGTCCGCCGCCTGGCAGCCAAGAATGCCTGCTCCACCAGAGTCCTGTTAGACGGCCTTGACTGGCGATTATAGGATGACCTGCAGCGCCAGTCAATCGGAAGCGTTCGCCGCGGATCCGCGGCCGCCGAAACACGGCGCGGCTTACGAGTCGTGCGTGACGCGCCCGTCGCCGCTGATGTCGATCGGCGGGCCGAGATACCGGGGCTCGGGACGGGTCACGTTGACCTGGAGCCAGGCGAGCAGGCGGGCGAGGAACTCGCGCCGGCGGTTGTGGCCGCGCGACCGGTAGCGATGGGCGTCGGCAACCAGCCCCACCGCGTCGATCCCCAGCCTGCGCGCGGTATAGACGGCCCGGGGGAGGTGGAACGCCTGGGTCACCAGGATGGCGGACCGGACGCCGAACACGTCGCGGGCGCGGTAGAGCGTGGCGTAGGTGCGGAACCCGGCGTGATCGAGGAACACGTCCTCCGCGGGCACGCCCTGCTCGAGCGCGTAGGCCCGCATGGCAGCCACTTCGTCGTATTCGGTCTGTCCATGGTCGCCGGACATCAGCAGCTTCTCCACCTTGCCCATCCGGTAGAGCCGGATCCCGGCGTCGAGCCGATCTCGAAGAACCAGCGACGGCGCGTCGCCCCAGGCCCTGGCCCCGAACACGATCGCGACCGGGCGGCCCGGCACGGCCTCCGCCTCGCGGCGGATCGCGTCCGGATACGCCGACACGACGGCGTGGTTGGCCAGGACGGCGCAGGCGCCGGCGCCCGCGAGACAGACCGCCGCCAGAATGAGTGCGAGAATCACCATGCGCCTGGCCCTTCGTGACAAGGCAGCCTCGCTGGCTGTTCCGGGAGCACCTGAGTTGATCGGGCTCCGTGTCCGTCGACCCGCTCACCCCGGCGCCCAGTATACCGGTTCCCAATCGCCTTTGGTACCGGGTTTTCGGCGGGCCCACCGGGACTGCAGCCGCGCGGCCGCAGAAGACGCTAAACCTCGGCCGCGTCCGGCCGAAGCGCCGGTAGGCGCGTCCGACGCTCGGACATTCCGTCGTCGCGAGCCGCGCCGACCGCGCGCGAGCTGCGAGCACTTGCCGCTGCTCACCGGCCCGGTATAATGCCTGGCGTCGTCGGGCGCGGAGCGGCGTTGTTTGCTCGCCGCGGGGCAGGGCAACCACAAAGGGAGGCAGGGTGAAGGGCGAGACCAAGGCAAGGGTCTTTGGGTCCATGCTGGTCCTGGTCGGGCTCGTGGCGAACCCGTGGTTTCTGGCGACTGTGTTCACGTCGGGCCATCGGATCCGGGGCTCGTTCTCTCTGGCGGCGATCTACGCCGCCGAGGCGCTGTGCCTCGTGCTGGGCGGCCTGCTGCTCTGGAAGCCGGGCGCGGTCATGCGACGGCTTCCCGCGCACGTCCGCATCCCGCTGAGATGGGATGTCGCCGTCTCCTGTGTCTCGGCGCTCCTGCTCGTGGTGCTCGTCAGCTTCGGCTACGGCGTGGCGGTCGGCGAGTTCCACCACCCGCCGTATATGTTTTGCCTGAAGGCCTACCAGACGGCCCGGGTCCTCTGGCTGGAGCTCGGCCTGGGGTCGGAGCTGCCGGCCCACATCTACCGGGCGCGGTACGAGGGGGAGGGCGTGGTCGTCTGCGATCGGGAGCGGGCCTGCGACGGGGTGACCCTGATCACGGCGCCGTGGGAGGACGAGAGCGGCTGGAACCTGTACATCCGCCTGATCGACCTGGACGGGGCGGTGCTTCACGAGTGGCGGATCGACCCGAAGGAGATCTGGCCGACCTCGCCGCACGATGACGTGGCGGCGGGCTCGAAGAACGACAAGCGGAAGACGTACGTCCACGGCTCGGTCCTGCTGCCGGGCGGAGACGTGGTGTTCAACCTCGAACACCTCGGCCTGGTGAGGATGAACCGGCAGGCGGAAGTCGTCTGGAAGCTGCCGTATCGAACGCACCACTCCGTGTTCCTCGACACCGACGGGAAGCTGTGGGTGTGCGGCGGCACTGCCGAGGGAATAATGCTTGGGAATCCGGCAATGGCGCCGGCCGCAACCGTTCTTCCGATGAAAGATCTTCTTTTCATTGCATCGCCTACTTTCATAATGTCTCCCTCTCTTTCAATTGCCACTGTGAATGAATGTTTCGCCTTTCAAATGCCAC
>JAWODX010000100.1:0-6728 GCA_046483085.1 Planctomycetota bacterium | reverse complement strand
ACGGACGGCTCTGGTGCGGTGGTCTTGTCACTGATGCGCGCCGTGGACCTGCTGGCCGATGCGGCCATACCCGCCCAATTGATGATTCTTGGGGCAAAGCTTGCCGAAACCCGGCTCGATACGAGCGTAGACGTCTTCCTGGCATCCGTTTTGCGCCTCTGCGCCGCGCCGGTATTCGCAACAGCCGCCCGGGACAGCGGGCCGACCGATGCGGCCGAGCGCCCTGGCGGCGTTGGTGCCTACACGATAATCCACGTCTTTGAAAACCTTGATGAGCGCCGGGACCGCGTCCTCCGCAGCGGGGCCAATTCGGCCGAGCGCCTCGGCGGCGGCGAGCCGCACACCGACGTATCCGCTCCTGAGGGCCTGAATGAGCGCTGGGATGCCGGGCGGGCCGATCCGGCCGAGCGCCCAGGCAGCCGACGGCCGCACTTTATAGTCTCTGTCCCGGAGAGCTCGAACGAGCGCGGGGAGGGCATGTTTCGCAGCGGGTCCGATTCCGCTGAGTGCCCTGGCGGCGGATTCACGCACGCGTGCGTCGCTGTGATCGAGATCCTCAATGAGGAGCGGGACGGCATCCTTCGCAGCAGGGCCGATGCTGCCAAGCGCCCAGGCGGCGAGCGCCCGCACCCGAACGTCTTCGTGTTCGTGCTCCTCGATGAGCGCCGGGATGGCCGTTGCGCCGACCTGGGCAAGCGCCTGAGCGGCGTAGTGTTGCACCGTGAGGTCCGTGTCTCTGAGCGCCACACAGAGCTCCGGAACGGCATCCTTCGCAGCGGGGCCGACCTTGGCAAGTGCCATTGCGGCGCTCACCCGCACGTGAACGTCCTCGTCACTCAGGGCCCGACTGAGCGCGGGGACGGCGTCCCTTGCGGCAGGGCCGGCCGCCACAAGTGCCCGGACGGCGCACGACCGCACCGTTCCGCTTTCGTCATCGAGCGCCTCGGCAAGTGCCGGAATGCCGGCGGAACCGAGGCGGACCAGATCATCCATGATGTCACTCAGATAGCGGCGTCTCTTCTCTCCGGTCGTTTCGGCGGCACCGGACCGGCGCTGTGCGTCGCGGAGTTCGGTGGCGAGGAGTTCGGCCCGGCTCGGGGCCGGAGCGCATCCGGTGAGGCACACGGCGCCCGTGGCGAGAATCGCCGAGATCACGCAGGGGATGATGAACCGCGAACGTTTCGGAGACGCCATGCGTATTTCCTGCGCGTGTGCCGCGTTCTTTTCGCCAGCCCGGACGGCCGGGATCGTCTTCTACCGTTAAGATGCATGGAAACCGGTTTTGCGTGACTCTTTTCCGGGCTTTTTCAGGTTTCTCTCGCGCCGGTGGCTGACACCGTCTTGGTGAGCATTGAACTCATGTTTTGACTCCCCCACATGATCGAGTTCGCGGGGCGGCGCACTCGATCGCGTCCCGCGAGCTCGGTGGGCTTCCGGCAGCCGGCATCGCCCGGTGCCTGACCCGGAGATCGGACACCGGAATCGCGATGGTTCTTCGGGTGGTGGTTTATTCCGCGTCGTGCGGCGGATCGACGTACAGGCTGGTGGTCGCGGTGCTTCCCTTCGCGTCGGTGACGGTCGCCTCGACCGTGCAGCCGCTCGGCAGGAGGAATCGGACGTCGACGGCCTCCGCATCAGGGGTCAGGGCGACCCAGTCGGCGCCATCGGCCAGCCGCCACTCGTACCGGAACGGCTCGGTCCCGCCGGTGACCGCCGCGCAGACGAGCACGCGGTCCTCATCCACAGCGGCGCTGTCGACCGCCAGGGCGAGGGAGCTGTCTCCCGCGGGCAGGCCGCCGACGACGGCGAAGCTCGAGATGCCCGTGTGCTTCAGGTCACTGAGATGCGCCACGCGTGACGGTTCACCGGAGCCGTCGGCCGGGACCCGCCAGATATGGCCGTTGCCGGACCATGGGTCTGTGTCGTCGTCGAGCCGCGAGAAGTAGATCCAACGGCCGTCCAGGGTCCACGTCGGCCGGAGCCCCTCGAGGTAGGTTCTCTTGCCCCAAGACCAGTATCCCATGGTGGAGCTGACGAGCGGTTCGGAGATCTCGCCGGAGGTAAGATCGAAGATCCGGAGCTCGCGCACGTGGCTTTCCGCGCCGGCGGGCTGCTGCTGAAAAACGACATGACGCCCATCGGGCGAGACGCGCGGCGAGTAGCGCCAGGATCCCTTCAGCGTGGGCAGGAGGGTCCGGTTTTCACCGGTCTCGATGTCGTACTCGGCGAGGCGATAGTCGCCGCGACATCCGGACTTGTCGCGATACAGCCCGGCCGTATAGATGATCTTTTGCCCGTCGGCGCCCCAGGCCGCGTCCGCCCGCGCATCCGCGGGCAGGTCCAGTTGGACCGTTTCCCCGTCGGCAAGGTTGATGACATGCCACGAGCGGCGGGTGTCCGAGAACGAATGAGGCCCGGGCCGCGACTGGATGTACAGAACGCGATCCCCTTGCGGGGAGATACGCGGATCGAACGCCCGCACCCCGTCCGGCGGGGAGACCAGGCGGCGCGAGCCGCTCCCGTCGGCGTCCATCGCCCAGAGTTCCCAGGAGTGCTCACCGTTCTCGCCCTCTGTACCGCGTTCGAAGACGATCTTCCCGCCGCTCCAGTGCGGGTCGCAGTGTTCGAAGTCGCCGTCCGTCAATTGGACCCGACCGGTGCCGTCGGTCCGGACCGAGAAGATGTGGTAGTCGTCGCAGTCGGCCGTCTTGGCGACGAACACCATCCGTTCCTCGCCGGGCCGAATGGCCGCGGCGCCCGCGATGGTGCTGAGAACAAGAACCAGGAGAACGCACACTGCCACGCACAGTCTTCGCATACGATGGTCTCCCTGCTCGGGCCGGATCGATTTCGTCATAACGCCCGCGCCGCCGGGGGGCTCCTCGGTCGCCGGCGGGCCTGCCTTTGTACCTGGCGCGGGGCGGGCGCTGGCGGGGCAGGTGCTCGGATCATGGTGAGTGATTGCCGGATATCCCCCGGACCTCTGCACCGTCATCCCTCCGCCGTGCCCGCGTCTTCCCTGATTATAGACGCATGCGGCCTGGAATTTGTTCGGAAAAAAACGAGACTCCTCATTGCTAGTTGAGTCATGCCGCCACACTTCTCGGGGTGTTCGGGCGCACATCGGCTTGTTGGGATTGGCTCTGCTCGGTGTCGAGATGGGCTTGCTCCCAGCGCCGCTTCTGATACATCAGCTCCAGTTTCATCGCGCTGGTGATCGTGTGGGGCTTGCGGCGCTTGTACCGGGTTTTCTGAAGGAGGCGGAATCGGCGGTTCTTGCGTTCGACGTGGTTCGTGGTGCGCTCGAGCTCCGGCAGTCGAAGGCAGGCGATGAACGATTCGAGCTTGTCGCCCCGCAGACGGTTGAGGACTCGCACCAGATGGGGCTGCTCGGCGTACTGGGGGTCGGCGACCATCCGATCCCGGGCTTGCCGGGCCGAGACGGGAGTGTGTTGGGGAGAGAGCAGGGCGTGGAGGTCGTCGGTGAACCGGCGGATGACCCCGAGCTCCGGCGAGATCGATTCCATCTTTGCCAGGAGTTCCTTGTCTTCCTCGGACAGATGGTCGGGCCGGCGTGTGAACAGGAAGCGGTGTTTGCTGATGAGCTTCCGCCGGTCGACGCGTTCGGTCCGGGGCCGACCGCGACGCGACGGCCGGCCCCGACGCCGCGGCCTGAGCTTGGGGACCTTCTTCCGGACGGCGGCCACCGCCCGCAGAATGTCCCGATTCGTCTCTTTGATCAGGTGGAACACGCATCTCTGATGAACGACCCCGGGCCAGATAGCCGCCAGTTTATCGTCGGCATAGAAAGCGCAGCCGTCGGTCGAGGCCCCCCGCACATGGAGCCCTCCCCCGCAAAGACCCTTCAGGAACGCCTGGGCCACGTCCTCATCGATGGACTCCGCCATGTGGAAGTCGAGCGTCAGGTCCTCCACCGGGTCCGTCGCCACTATCATCCCCCCCGCCGAGTCGTACACCTCGTCGATCTCCACGATGCCCGAGGCGTGCTCGCGGACCCGCCGGCTTGCCTACGGGACCGCCTCGATCTTGTCGGCGATGTCCACCAGTTCGTCGATCAGCGGCTTCGATTTCCCGACCACGTCGTCGATGCTGTCGGGGCCGTATGGCCCCTCGACGTACACGACGGCCGACGAGGTGACCTGGAGCGAGCCGGTCTTTCCGCAGATGCTGTGCTCGCCGCCGGCGAACGAAAGAAGGGCCTCCCGGGCGGGGGCGTCCAGATGGCCGGCGACCGCCGCTTCATCCTCTCCCTGGACCCGGAACATCGAGTCGAACCGTTCGTCGCCCGTCTCGATGTCCTGCCCGCGGAAGAGGCCCAGGCCTTTGGCGAGCCTCACCGGCCACCGCTCCTGGAAGACGCGGACGCCCAGCGGCATCTCCTCGCGGAAGAACACCGAAACGCGGATGAAGCTGACGGCGGTCGTCTGGACGAACCCCAGGTAGTCGCGCGCGACAATGTCGCCCGTCCGGTCCACGCGCACGAGGCGCCCGCCGTGGGTCCCCCGGTATTCCTCGGCCTGCTTGTTCGGGGCCATGGCCCGGAGTTCGCGGTTCATCTTCGCCACCTCGCCCTTGTCGAGGAAGAACCCGCCGCAGTCCGGGCAGTGGTCGAAGATGAGATCGGAGAGCCGCAGCAGGTTGACCTTGGCCATCTCGCTCCCGCACTTGGGACAGGCCCGCGCCGGGAAGCGGTCCTCGTGGAAGTCGCTGTCGACCGAGCAGTACTCGATGTCGCCGGTCATCCCCGTCGCGAGCGCGTTCAGTTCGCCCCGGTCGAGGAAGACCGCGCCGCACTCCGGACATTCGTCCGTGGCCATGTCCGCCTCTTCGTTCCTCTCCATCTCCCTGCCGCAGTTCGGACACGTGAGACCTGCCATTCGTCCTCTCCCTTCTTCCGGGCGCGGAACCCTCAACAGTCGATCGCGTCAATGCCGGTCTGTATCATACCGGAAACGCCCCCCGGCGCGCCACAGGAGACGGGGCCGGATACGAGTCGAGTGGATTCTTCGCAGCGCCGTCGCCTCGCAGATCTGCCGGGCCAGGGTCACTGCCTGTCGGCCGTCGCGCGCGGTCGGGTCGGCGGACGTCGCGAGGCACCACGCAATCCGCTGCATAAGGACCGTGTCGCCGGGCCGTTCGCCCAGCCCCTCGCGCCAGATGGCCAGCGCCTGTGCCGGCTGCCCATCCGAGCGGAGCAGATCTCCCAGCACGGTGCGCACCCTCTTTCCCCGGCTCTTCGGCGCCACACGCAGCGCCCGGCGGGTGGTCATTCGGTCTCGCCGACGGCGGAGCCGCTCGCGCAGCCTGGCGGCCACGTCCGGTTCTGAGCGGGCCAGGCTGGAGCGCTCGGCGAAATCGGATGTCAGATCGTACAGCTCGGGCACCGGGCACTCGATGTACTTCCATCGTTCCGTGACGAGCGCGTGGAGCGGCGCCGACCGGTAGCCGTTCAGGAGAACGAGCGACTCGGCGTAGGCGGCGCGGCCGGTCGGGGGATTGTCGGCGAGCAGGTCGACGCCGCCGACGCCCTCGGGGGCACGGCGGCCGACAGCGTCTTCGGATCGGGCCCGAGCTTGCCGCGCCCGTTGTCGCGCAGGCCGTGCTCCGGCGGGAGCAGGCCGGTCAGGATCGTCGCGTGCGACGGCAGGGACAGCGGGACGTGCGCGAACGCACGGTCGAACCGGACACCCCTCTTCGCCGGCGAATCGAGCGCCGGCGTTGCCGCCTTCTTGGGCCCGTAGTACCCGAGGCGGTCGGCGCGGGTCGTAGTCGGCCCACGCCGCCCATCGCCGCGCGGCCGATCTGTTCGAGTACTTCGAATTTGCCGACCATCCGGCGCTTCTGTCGGCCCGCCTGATTCTGTTGGGGGGTTGCGGCGGAATCACCGCCCGGCGCGGAATCACCGCACCGCAAGGATAATTCATTTTCTGTTTTGTGGTCTGTGACGCCGATGACCGGGATACGGAGCGCGACTTCAGGCGGTCGCAACGGGAGTGCGCAACCGGCCTCGACCGCTCGTCGGGGGGCGTGCGGTTCACCGAGCGGGAAGTGCATCACCGGGGCCGAGCCGGCCCCCTCCGTGACGGGCGGCGTTCGGGATCAGCTCTCGTCGGAGCCCTTGAGGGGGCGATACCAGATGTTTCGGAAGCGGACGAGGTCGCCGTGGTCCTGGAGCATGAGCGGTCCGGTCGCCGGGTGCGGCTCGTACTGGAGCACCTCGCGGTGGGTGGTCGGGCCGGTGAGCTCGACGTCGTGGTGGACGACGATGCCGTTGTGGATGACGGTCACGCGTGCCGGGCTGGCGAGCTCGTCGCCGTCGAACCGCGGCGCGATCCAGGCGATGTCGTAGGTCTGCCACCGGCCGGGCGGCCGGCAGGCGTTGACGAGCGGCGGGTGCTGCCCGTAGACCGCGGCGGTCGCCCCGTCGGCGTAGGTGGGGTTCTCGTAGCAGTCGAGCACCTGGATCTCGTAGTTTGCCATGAGGAAGACGCCGCTGTTGCCGCGTCCCTGGCTGTCGCCCTGGACCTCGGCGGGCGGTGCCCACTCGACGTGGAGCTGGCAGTCGCCGAACGTCTCCTTGGTCTGGATGTTCCCTGTCTTCCGGACGACTTCCATGTAGCCGTTCTCGACCTTCCACTCGGCGGGGCTTCCGTCTTTCTTCTCCCAGCCCGAGAGATCGGTCCCGTCGAAGAGGACGACCGCGTCGG
>JAWODX010000461.1:0-2676 GCA_046483085.1 Planctomycetota bacterium | reverse complement strand
GGGGCCCACGGGCTCGAGATGGGCGAGGACCCGCGGGCGGTCGACGTGCTCATCGACCAGATCCCGAAGAGCAAGGGCACGCGGCTCTTCTGGATGGTCCAGTCGCTCGGCCGGATCGGCGACCCGAAGGCGGTGCCGACGCTCATCGACCTGCTCGCCCACGAGCCCGAGATGATCCGCTACGAGGCGATGCGGGCGCTCCGCTGGCGGTGGTACTGGCACCGGAAGGACGTGCAGGCGGCGCTCAAGAAACACCCGGTCTTCAAGGAGCTCGTCGAGCCGAAGCCCTCGCTCGAAGACCAGGAGCCGAACACGTGGGTGCTGCGCCACTGGCCGGTCGACTTCGACGACTACCGCGCCTGCAACACGAGCTACGAGGCCGGGCTGATGTTCGACCGCAGCACCGGCAAGATCATGAAATGGGGCGCCCACGGGCAGCGCTGCGACACCCCGCAGCTCGGCGAGACGTGGCTCTGGGACCCCGCGAAGAACGAATGGGAACGAAGTGAGGCTCCCGTCGAACCGTACGGCATGTGCGGCACCTGGGGAACGATCTACGACAAGGCGAACCGCTGCGTCGTCAGCGTCCAGGCGACCGGCTGCAACCACGGCTGGCAGTGGTCCTGGGGCCGGGCGACGCGCGTCAGCGTCCCGTGGCTCTACTTCGGCGAGCAGGACCGCTGGGCGCCCGTGCGCCCGGCGGGCCCGAACCCCGGCCCGCGCGGGTTCTGCCCGCTCGCCTACCACGACCGCGCGCAGGTCACGATGCTCTACCGCGGGCAGGGGGGCTGGGGCGATCACTACGCGATGTGGCTGTACGACGCCTACACGAACGAATGGCGCAAGCGGCCGGCCGTCGAGCCCCGCCCGGGTGGCAACACGAACTTCGGTTGGGTCTATCTGCCGGAGTTGAACAAGACGCTGCGCATCGGCGGGAGCTACGGCGATCCGTCCAACAAGACGTGGCTCTACGACCTGGAGATGAACACGTGGACCGACGCGAAGGCGAAGGGCGATCCGCCCGCCTTCCGCCAGCCGGTCGACTACGACCCGGTCAGCAAGAGCGTCGTCGCGTGGCGCCTGCACTCGGGCCACGCCCCGGCCGTCTGGCAGTACAGCATCGCGAAGAACGAGTGGAAGAAGCTCTCGCCGGCGAAGGGGATGACCCCGCACCACGACTCGGTCGATATCACCTACGACCCGCGGCACAACGTGTTCGTGCTCGACGGCGGGCATCTCAACTGGCACAGCGACCACATCGCCGTGCGCGAGGTCTGGACCTACAAGCTCACCCCCGGCGGCCCGCCGGAGAAGGCGGGCGACGCTCCGGCGGCCGTCGAACGCAAGCGACCCCGGTTCCCGCTGGAAACCACGGCCAGCATCCGCCCTGACCGCACCGTCGACGTCGACTGGTCGAAGTCCGCCTCGCCGGACATCGTCGGCTACAACGTCTACGCCGCGACGATGCAGGTCGGCGACCGCGCGCACCCGAGCTCGATGAAGGAGTTCGGCGAGTGGACAAAGCTCAACGAGAAGCCGCTCGGCGCCACGTCGTTCCATGACAACCGGGTGCTCGGCGGGCCCAGCGGGTTCCTCGGCCACGAGCTCCGCGGCTACGTGATCAAGGCGGTGAACCGCGCGGGCATCGAGAGCGGCCCGTCATCGCTCGCCCGCACGCTGACGAGCTCCGTGCCATCGGTGGTGGCCACCGAGCGGCCGGACGGCTCGACCCTCGTCACCTGGCGGCCCGTGCCCGAGAAGCACATCCGCGGCTACGCGGTCTACCGGATGGACGAGTATCGCCACTCGCTCCCGATCCGCATCACGCCGTACCCGGTGCAGGGGACGAGCTTCGTCGACTGGTGCGAGGCGCGGGATGCCGAGCGCCGCCGCTACTACGTCGTCGCGATCGATGCCCTCGGCCAGAAGGGCGAGCCGTCGACGGGCGCCTGGGCGTTCGGCCGGCCGTAGCGCCCGGTCTGCTCGATTCACGAGCGATGCACAAGGGGAAGGAGGACGCGAGATGAAGGCGAGATGGATGCTGCTGGCGCTGATCGTCTGGGCGGCCCCGGCGGCCGCCGGGCCGACGTGGTACGAGGGCAGCGATGTCGAGAAGGCGATGAAGGGGGCGCGCATCCTCGGCAAGCCGCTCGCGTTCCTGGTCCACCTCGAAAACAGCTCCTGTCCGCTGCACAACGCACAGCGCTCGCGCTGGAAGAACCTCGACTACCTCGAGCACTTCGTCTGCATCATGGTGGCGGCGAAGGGGAAGGCGCCGGACCCGCTGCCGAGCCTCCGCCGGGCGGCAGCGGGCAAGGCCGGCAAGTATGTCCCCCGCCTCTACCTGGGCAGTCTCGACGGCGAGTTCCTCGGCGTGGTGCGCTACAACACCCCGAACGCCGACACCGTGGAGCAGCTCAGGGCGGCGCGAAAGAAGTACGGGCCCGTGCCCGGCCGGGCGACCGCCGTCCGGATGTGGAACGACCTGAAAGACGCGCGGGCGCTGTGGGAGGAGAACCAGATCGGCCCCGCCATGCTCAAGTACCAGAAGGTCCTGGCCAAGGCCCGCCTGAACGAGAACCTGCCCGTGTTCAAGGAGCTGAAGAAGGACCGGGACGGGATCAACGCCAAGGGCCGGGAGCTGATCGCCAAGGCGAAGAAGATGGCCGAGGACGG
>JAWODX010000421.1:0-3015 GCA_046483085.1 Planctomycetota bacterium | reverse complement strand
GGGATGGGTGCTGACCGAGGAGGCGGTGCGGGAGGCGCTGGTGACCGGCGCGTTCTACTCCGCCTCGGTCAGCACCCATCCCGAGGACGACCGGGCGGTTGACGGCACGGCGGGAAGGGGTTCGGATTCCTCTTCCGCGGCGGGAAGAAACTGCGAAAGGTGCCCGAGGACCGGCTCGCCGACGCACTCGTCCGCGAAATCGAGAGCGTGCTGCACGACAGGGCAGAGGACACGGCTTGAGTCCTGAATCATCAGGGAATTGTGGGGGAGCCTTCTTGAAAGAAGGCTTCCCCCACCGCCCCTCCAAGAACTTCCGGCATTTCGGACCGAGTCTTATTCCCGCCGAGCAGAACACCCGTTGGAAATGCCGTTTCGGCTCGGCCGAAACGGCATTTCCCGAAAGTTTTCCGGGAGAGGGGTGCGGGGAGAACGCCCCTTTCCCCAAAGGGGGTTCTCCCCGCTCGTTTCCGGGCATCTGGCTGGCGTTTCTCGCGCTGGCCGGCTCGGGGTGCTGGGTGCCGCCGGCGCCGCTCACCGGCGAGCGGGTGACGCCCGTCTTCCGCGCCGTCCCCTCGGCCCGGGTGCGGCCGGGAACGCGCCAGCACGAGGCGGTCGCCGTGCTCCCGAACCGCGGCCTGGCCTCGGTCCACGTCCACTACCGCTATCGCGGCGGCCGGGTCAGCTTCTCCGAGATCGCCGTCATCAATCACTATCCCGACCGGGCGACCGTGTTCCCGGGCAAGACGCGCGTCTACGTCGACGACGGCCCGCCGCTCCAGATCGCCCGCTACCGCGAGCTCACGCGCGAGCGCGAGCTCGACGCGCGGCTGCTCGAGGGGGCGCCCGAGGCGGCGACCGGGATGTGGCTCTTCCCCCGCCGGCGGCTGCTCTCGAAATCGACCGTCCGCGGCCCCGTCGTCGTCCTCTCCTACAGCGTGAAAGGGCACGACGGGTTCGTGAAGATCCGCTACGAGCCGATCTGGGATATCCCCGAATGAGCACCGGCGACGGGCAGCCGATGAACGACTTCGTCGAGCAGTTCCTCGACTACCTGGCGGTCGAGTGCGGCCTGGCGGAGAACTCGATCGCGGCGTATCGGCGCGATCTCGAGCGGTTCTGCCGCCACCTGCGCGTGCGCAAGAAGGCCGACTTCGGCTCGGTGCGGGCACGCGACATCGTCGGGTTCATGGCGAGCGAGAAGCGGCGGGGGCTGTCGGCGAACTCGATCTCGCGGGCGCTCGCCGCCATCCGCATGCTGTTCAAGTTCCTGGCGCTCGAGGACAAGATCGAGCGGAACGTGGCGTCGACGCTCGAGTCGCCGCACCTCTGGCGCCGGCTGCCCGACGTGCTCGACGTCGACGACGTCGACGCGCTCCTCGCCGCGCCCGACCCCGACACCCTGCTCGGCGCGCGCGACCGCGCGCTGCTCGAGGTGATGTACGCGACCGGGGCGCGCGTCTCGGAGGTCGCCGACCTGAAGCTGGCCGACGTGAACCTGGAGTTCCGGTTCCTCCGCTGCTTCGGCAAGGGCTCGAAGGAGCGAGTCGTCCCGATCGGCGACCGGGCGGTCGAGGCGCTGGAGCACTACCTGCGCGGGGCCCGGCCGAAGCTCGACCGGGCCGGCAGCCCGCTCGTCTTCCTCAGCCGGAGCGGCCGGCGGCTGGGACGCCGGGCCATCTGGTCGCGCGTCCGCAAGCACGCCCGCGCCGCGGGCCTCCGGAAGAAGGTCTCGCCACACACACTGCGCCATTCGTTCGCCACGCATCTCCTGCAGGGCGGGGCCGACCTCCGCGCCGTCCAGGAAATGCTCGGGCACGCGAACATCGCCACCACGCAGATCTACACCCACGTGGACAAGGAGCGCCTGAAAGCCGTGCATCGAAAATTCCATCCCCGGGCGTGACCGGGGCCGTCGGCCGGCTGCGGATGAGCGCCGGGCCCGGTCGACCCCGAGCCGAGCCGGAGCGCACCCCGGACAGCGCCCGGGTGGGAGCACAAGCCGGTCTGGAAAGGAGGTTGTGATGAAGATCGAGTTCCTGGGGCACGCGTGTTTTCTCCTGACCGCCGAGGACGGGACCCGGATCGTGACCGATCCGTATGAGTCGGGCGGGCTCGGCGGAGCCGTCGGGTACGGACCGGTCGGCGTCGACGCCGACGCGGTGACCGTCAGCCACGGGCACGGCGACCACGCACACGTCGAGTCGGTCGGCGGCGATCCGGCGGTGATCGACGCCGCCGCCGGCGGCGCGGTCGGGTCGGTCCGCGTGCGCGGCGTCGAGACCTGGCACGACGCGGCCGGCGGCGCCCAGCGCGGCGCCAACCTCGTGTTCGTCTTCGAGGCCGACGGGCTGCGGCTCGCCCACCTGGGCGACCTCGGCCACGCGCTGGTGCCCGACCAGATGGACGCGCTGGGCGCCGTCGACGTCGCGCTCGTCCCCGTCGGCGGGTTCTACACGATCGACGCGAGCACCGCCGCGGCCATCGCCGACGCGCTCGGCGCCCGCGTGACCATCCCCATGCACTACAAGACCGAGAAGCTCGGGTTCGACATCGCGCCCGTGAGTGCGTTCGTCGAGCTCCAGCCCGACCGCGTGCGCGAGCTCGGCTCGTCCGAATGCGAGATCACCGCCGACACCCTCCCCGACCGACCGGAGGTCTGGGTCCTCACCCCGGCGCGGTGAGGCCGGTCGACGAACGCTGCAGCCCTGAAAGGGCCTCATGGGATAGCCCGGGGCAACGCCCCGGGACACCGGACCACGGGGCAAAAGCCGAGCCCTGTACAGGCGAAATGACAGGACGTCGATGCCAGCCCTCGAGGGCTTGTTCCCCGTTGATCTCCACATCCCCGGCGGGTTGCCCTCCCCTTTCCCGAAAAGGTCCTTCGGTCCCCCCACCGGTCCCGGTGAGTGAAAGCGACGTCGTGCCATCGCACTCCAAAAGACGCTTCGCGTCGTATGGCAAACGCTGAAGCTGCGCCGCAACGTGACCTGGGGGGCGAACCGGGAGGACATCTGC
>JAWODX010000371.1:0-4646 GCA_046483085.1 Planctomycetota bacterium | reverse complement strand
CGAAACAAGCTCGCATACGGCTCGCGGACACGGTACGGCTCGTGCGGATCGGGAATCCCGACGACGAATGCGAACGGGCGGTCGCGCCGGCCCGAGATGAACTCGATCGCCTTGTCGGCCAGCCAGTCGGTCATGTAGCGCCCCCGCTCGGGATCCGGGTGCAGCTCGGGCGGCCCGTCCGCCCGCTCGGTCACGCCCTTCGCGTGCGAGCTGTTGAACATGAACCGGCAGTCGTTGAAGCCCATGGCGCGGTCGGGCGGGATCCATCCCGGCCGGCCGACAGCCCCGGGCGTGTCCAGGTGCCACTTGCCCAGGTAGCCGGTCTGCCAGCCGGCGTCGGCCAGCGTGCGGCCGAGCGTCACCTCGTCCGGGTTGATCGGGATGTTGTTGTGGTAGGCCCCGTGGCGGTGCGGGTAGTGGCCGGTGAAGAAGCAGCCGCGCGAGGGCGTGCAGACGGCGGCGTTGGTGAAGAAGTTGTCGAAGCGGACGCCTTCGGCGGCGAGCCGGTCGATGTTCGGCGTCCCGATCCGCGCCCCTTCGGGCGAGCCGTACGCGCCGATCGTCCACCGGCTCTGCTGGTCGGTGTACAGGATGAGCAGGTTCGGCTGCGGTTCGGCCATGGGTTCTCCTGCGGCCGGGTGAGTGCGGCCGGATCGTACGCGGGGACCGGCCGCTCGTCAAGCGGGCCACGGGGTTGCCACGGGGCGGCCCGCGCTGGTATACTCGGTCGCGTGCCCGGTCGAGAGGCAACCGGGTCTAAACCGTCCCCTGCGCGACACCGAGACTGGAAGCATGACGACGACACGCGCGAACCGTCCCCGCCCGTCTGCGGAGCCGCCGGCGACGTCCGGGGGCGACCCTCGGCTCGGGGTGAGCATCGTCGTCCCGCTTCTGAACGAGCAGGACAACGTCGAGCAGCTCCACGCCGAGATCACCGAGACGATGGCCCGGGGCGAGTCCACGTACGAGGTGATCTACGTGGACGACGGCTCGACGGACGGCACGTTCGGCCGGCTGTGCGTGATCCAGAAGGCGGACCCGCACGTGGTGGTGATCCAGTTCCGGCGCAATTTCGGGCAGACGGCGGCCATCGCCGCCGGGTTCGACCACGCCCGGGGCGAGGTGATCATCCCCATGGACGGCGATCTGCAGAACGACCCGGCGGACATTCCGCGCCTGATCGCCAAGATCGAGGACGGGCACGACGTGGTCTCCGGCTGGCGGAAGGATCGGAAGGACAAGGCGCTGACCCGCCGGCTCCCCAGCAAGATCGCCAACACGCTGATCGGCGCGGTCACCGGGGTGAAGATCCACGACTACGGCTGCACTCTCAAGGCGTACCGGCGCGACGTCGTCCAGCACATCCGGCTGTACGGCGAGATGCACCGGTTCATCCCGGCCATCGCGAGCTGGCACGGGGCGAGCATCACGGAGATCGCCATCAACCACCGCCCGCGCATCCACGGCAAGAGCAAGTACGGGCTCGTGCGGACGCTGAAGGTCGTGCTCGATCTGATCACGGTGAAATTCCTCGGCGGCTACGGGACCAAGCCCATCTACTTCTTCGGGGCGATGGCGATGATCCTGTTCGCGTTCGCCGGCGCCTCCGGCGGCTACGTCATCCTGATGAAGCTGATCGCCGGCAGGTCGATGGTGCGGAACCCGATGCTGCTGAACACGGTCATGCTGATCGTGCTCAGCGCCATGTGCGTGATGCTGGGCCTGCTCGCCGAACTGATGGTCCGGACGTACCACGAATCGCAGGACAAGCCGGTGTACGTGCTGCGCCAGATGCTCCGCCACGAGCACGACGCCTGACCGGCTCCGGGCCTCCCCCGCTCCCGGATGTCCCTCGCTGCACGCGCCGGTCCTGGCCGCCGTCGCCCGGCCGGCCGCGGTCATCGCAGCCCGGCCGCGACCTGTGCGGCGGCGCGATAGAGCCCGGCGCTGCGCTCCTGCCAGCCGGAGCTGAGGTACCCCCCCCAGTTCGCCTTCCCGTGGTTGTTCGCGCGGACGCGCGCGTCCAGCAGCTCCTGAGCGCGTCCGGCCAGGTCGGCCCCGAGCCGCGCCTTCTTCTTCGGATCGGTCAGGGCCTTTTCGATGAAGACCCGCGCCTCCGCCTGCTGCTGGGCGCAGCGGATCATCTCGTACCGCACGGTCGGCACCGCGCCGTCCTTTCCGGGCGCGATGACGAAGTGCGCCGAGTTCACCGCGCTGAGCTGCGCCCATCGGCTTTCGGGAAACCGGGCGAGGAGGGTCCGGCCGCCGCGCCGGTGCTTCTCCTTCAGCACGGGCCAGAAGTCGGCGCCCATCCGGCCGAAGCCGTGGATGCCCGCCGTCTGCATCGCCTCGAGCGAGACGTACCACATGGCGAGCGGGGTGCTCGGCCGCATGGAGCCGACCGTGTTGCTGCCGGCCCGCGGGAATGTGGTCCGCAGGAAGGACGACTTCCAGCCGTAGCGGCGGGCCTTTGCCGGGTCTGGCGCGCTCGGTGCGCCCCAGACGTCGGCCAGGTAGCCGACCGGGATTTTCCAGATGTTGCTTGCGCGGCCGTGCGAATGGACCACGAATTTCGCCCACGGCGCGGCCGCGTGCATGTCGTGCCCGGCCTCCTTCGTCGGGCGCGAATCGCCGGCCACGCCCAGCATGAACGACTGCTCCATCCCGCGTTCCTTGAGCAGGTCGCGGAGCCCCGTGAAGACCGGCTTCCAGAACGCGACGGTCTCCGGGTCGCCCCACTTCGGCCCCTCGGCCGGCGTCAGCTTCCCGGTCTCCGGATCGTGGATCGTGAAGCACATCCCTTTCCCCTTCCGGCCCTTGTGCCCGAAGTACTTGCCGCCGGTGTACATCTCCCAGCAGTAGAAGTTGACGACGGGCACCTTGCCCAGGCGCCCGATCGCGGTGTCCAGGTATTTCTCGACGAGCGAGAAGTCGTGCCGGTAGCCGCCGCCCTCCGCGCGGATCCATCGGACGCGGCTGTGCACGTTCCCGAAGTGGGTCCGGCGGATGATCGGGATGTGGACGACCTTCGTGCCGACCTCGCCCAGCAGCTCGAACGACCGGTCGATCAACTCCCAGTGGCGGTCCGACCACAGCGGCACGTCGTACTTCATTGCGAGCGTCTCAGGCGACTGGATCAGGCCGACGTGCGACGTAAACGCCTTCGGGTCGGGCATCGTCCAGTCGACGACCGTCAGCTCGATCGGGACCGTGACCGGCCCGGCTCCGTCCGCCGAGATCGTGACCTCGCCCGAATAATCGCCGGGAGCGGCATCCTTCGGCACGCGAACACGGATCCAGATCGGCAGGACCGCGTGAGGCTTTTGCGGCGGCCCGGGCACGAGGCTGCCGAACGTGCCGCCGCGGTCGCCGTCCCGCCGGAGGTAGCGGACCTCGACGGCGGTCTCCGGGATGCTGCCCGGGGGGCCGGCGAGCTTGCCCGCGGCCGCCGTCAGCCCCTTGAGCGGCCCCGGCGACCCGGCGACGACCTGGTCCGACAAGACCGCGTTCCGTGCGCCGACCAGCCGCACGGGCCGGAGCGGCTCTGTCGGATCGCCGTAGTCGCTGACGTGCACCCGTTTCGTGATGGGATGGTTCCACACCTGGAACCCGTCGGGCCGGCCGGTGTTCGGCACGACGCCGGCCGCGCCGCCGGGCGCGGTCAGCGTCAGGCCCTTGAACCCGGCCCGGCTCCACCAGTAGTAGCTTCGGCCCCGCCAGCGTTCCTGTTTCGCCCGCCGGGGCTTGCCGGTGAGCAGGATCTCGCTGGCCGGGGCGCGGTGCACCTCGACGGCAACCACGTTGACGCCCTTCCGCAGCATCCTGGCGGGGATCTCGGCGCCGACGATGTGCCGCACGCGCGCCTTCAGCCGGTCCGCATACCGCTGCGGGTCGCCCCAGGCGTTGCGGTACAGATAGCCGTCGGGGTCCACGTAGGCTTCCTTCGGGAGTTCCAGCGCCGGTGTCGTCGGCTCGATCTCTCCGTTCGGCATCCCCTCGCGGGCCAGCTCCCGGCCGTTGACATAGACGACCGCGCCGCCGATGAAATCGGCCGAGAGGCGCAGGCCGCGGGCCTTTGCCGGGTCCGTGACGCGGAACTTCGCCCGCAGGCAGAGCAGGCCCATGCCCCAGGACGCGCCCAGCCTGCCGCGGGTCCGGTCCCACGAACGGTCGTCGAACTCGGGCTTCCTCCAACCGGGGTCCGGCAGGCCGTAGACCGTGACAGTCGGCGTCCGCTTGCCGAACCGGATCGGCTCGACCTTCCCGCCCTCGCGGGCGACCATCTCGGTCTTCCAGGTGACGTTGTAGCGGAGCCAGGAGCCGGGCCCGAGCACGGTCGTACGTGTCTCGGCGGCGCCGGCGGGAAGGGCGAGCAAGAAGAAGCACAGCAAACAGCGAAACCTTGTCATCGCGCAGGCATCCTTTCCTGGGGCCGGGTTTCGGGTTAGCACCACAACGCTGCTTTTCCTGGCTGCCTGCGCTCCGGCAGCCCCGCGCAATGGCCGGTGCATAACTGGGGCTTGCACCCGGGGACCCGCACGCCGGATCCCTCGGTGATGGTGGACTTCGATCTGTGGTCGATGAACTCCAGGGTATTTCCGGCCATCGACCACAGATCGAAGTCCACCATCACCGAGGGATCCGGC
>JAWODX010000300.1:0-11157 GCA_046483085.1 Planctomycetota bacterium | reverse complement strand
CTTTATCTTTTTTCTTTTTTAGGTCTTTCTGGGATCCTTCCCCTTCATAGATAGATCTATCAATACAACTCCGAGGACCTGACCCTCGCCCGCGAGACGCGGAGCCTGACCCTCAAGAAGGGCCTGAACCGCATCCAGTACTCGTGGGCGAACACCCTGATCGACCCGACCTCGGTCGAGCTCCGCGCCCTCGAACACGAGGACGAGATCGAGGTGCTCGACACGACGTTCCCGGGCGACAAGCGCCAGCACCTGATCTGGAACATCCAGTCCGGGATCGAAGGGCAGGTCAAGTTCCAGGTGACCTACTTCACGAGCGGCATCTCGTGGTCGGCCGACTACGTCGTCATCACGAACCCCGGCGAGACCGAGATGAGCTTCGACGGGTACGTGCAGCTCTACAACAAGTCGGGCGAGGACTACGACCGGGCGCAGGTCCGGCTCGTCGTCGGTGTGGTCAACCTGGTGGAGAAGATCGCCGACCTTGCCCGGCGCGGGATCCAGGTGCCGAAGCCGGGCACGCCGGAGCGCGATCAGCTCCGCAAGCGGCTCGTGCGCGAGAGCGTGTACAAGGCGGAGCGGCGGGACGCCGAGGAGGGCGCGAAGGCACCGCCGGAGATCATCAAGGAAGGGCTGTCGGAGTACTTCATCTACACGGTCGGCGGGCTGCAGATGGTCCCGAACGGCTGGTCGAAGCGCCTGCTCAGCTTCCGCGCCCGCCAGGTCGAGTTCGACATTCTCTACCGGCTCCGCCCGCACCAGTACGGCCCGCGGCCGATCCGGTTCTTCCTGCTCAAGAACGACCAGGAGCACAAGCTGGGGACGACGCCGCTGCCGAACGGGCTGGTGCGGACGTTCCGCGACAACGGCCGCGACGGCCTCTCGTTCCTCGGCCGGCAGCGGATCCTCTACGTCCCCATCAAGGAGGACATCGAGCTGAACGTGGGGACCGACGACGACGTCGTCCACCAGCGCACCCGCATGAAGGTCGAGCGGTTCAACTTCTCGTTCAGTCACGGCCACGTCGTCGGCTGGGACGAGACGCAGGACTGGACCGAGCAGGTCGAGAACCACAAGAGGAAGGCGATCCGGATGGAGATCCGCCACGTCATCAACGGCGACGTGACCGTCGCGTGGGAGGGCGCGACCCAGCACGACTACCACACCGTCCAGGCCGTCTGCGACGTCAAGCTCCGCACGACCCTGACCTGGCACTACAAGCTCACGATCCGCAACGGCACCCACGCGAGGCAGAACCGCATCGTCCTGAAGGAGTAGGCTCGCGCGCGGCGGGCGTGGAGCGGATGCTCCGGCCCGGCGGCCGGGTGTGTCAAGACATTATGGTTGCGGCAAACGCGGTCATCCGTAGCATGGTCGGGGGACACGATCCGGAACGGCTTCGCGTTCCGGTCATGTCCCCCGACGCAATGCACCCCGGCGGCCCGTTTGTTCATTTTGTATTTGCCCACGGCCCTCCGCAGGTTGTATACTGTTCGTCGGAATCTCGACGCTCGAAGAGGAGGTCGCTATGAAGATGTCGGTGCTGGGAGGGCTGGCGCTGCTTGCCGCAGGCGCGCTGTTCGTGACCGGCTGCACGTCGGCCCCGCCGAAGACGCCGGTCTACACCGAGGCCGAGCCGGGCCCGTGGGCCAAGGTGATGCCGACCCCGCCCCGGCTGGTCAAGGTGGACGGCGACGTCCGCCTGACCATCGACTACAAGCGGCGGATGACCGACTTCGTCGATCGCGTCAAGGTGCTCGACGATCAGGGGATCACCGTGCTCAACCTCGCCCGGGACTTCGGGCAGCCGCTCGACGTGACGTTCGGCGTCCCGCCGGGCACCGAGACCCTCACCGTCCTGGTGAGCTCGACCGCCCACGGCAAGTGGCGGTCTGACCCGGTCGACGTGTCCTCGCTGCCGGCGGAGAAGAAGCCGGAAGAGAAACAGGAACCTCTCTGAGCCGTCGGTGACGCGGGCGAGATGCCAGCGACACCCTCACGGTCGCCCAAACAAGAGACTGTCGCTCGCAGCAGGAACCGATCTCGATACTCGGCGGGGCACCATTCTCGCCTGCGACGCAACGGCAGCGCGCGGCCCGTCCTCCCCTGCTATCGAGCTTCACCCGACCAACGCGAGCGGCCGGGAACACACGTGCGGACCGTGACGAGCCGCTACTTTCCCGCGCCCGCCTTGTTGAGCTCCAGGCGGCGCAGCTTGTTGAACAGGGTCGAGCGGTTGATGCCGAGCAGCTCGGCGGCCCGCTCCCGGTTCCCGTCGGCGTAGTCCAGCGCCCGCTGGATGATCCGCCGCTCCGGCTCCTCCATGGCCTTCTTGAGCGGGAGGATCTCGTCGCCCTGCGGGGCGCCGATCAGCTCGCCGGCCTTGGCGACGACGTCGGGCGGGAGGTCGGAGAACTCGATCCGATCGCCGTCGGCGAGGAGGATGCCGCGCTCGACGATGTTTTCGAGCTCGCGCACGTTGCCCGGCCAGTCGTAGGCGGTCAGGGCCTCCATCGCCTCGGGGGCGAACCCGTCGACGTCGCTCTCCATCCGCCGGGCGAGGCTCCGGGCGAAATGGCGGGCGAGAGCCGGGATGTCGTCCGGCCGCTCGCGGAGCGGCGGGACGTGTACGGGGAGCACGTTGATCCGGTAGTACAGGTCCTCGCGGAATCGGCCGGCTTCGACCTCGCGGGCGAGATCGACGTTCGTGGCCAGGATGATCCGGACGTCGACGCGCAGCGTCTCGGTCCCGCCCACGCGCTCGAAACAGCCGTCCTGGATGACGCGCAGCAGCTTGATCTGCAGCGAGGGCGAGGCGGTGGCGACCTCGTCGAGAAAGATCGTGCCACCGTGCGCGGCCTCGAACTTGCCCTTCTTCTGGCGGGTCGCGCCGGTGAACGCGCCCGCCTCGTGCCCGAACAGTTCGCTTTCGAGGAGCGACTCGCTCAGGGCGCCGCACGCCACCTCGACGAACGGCCTGCGGGCGCGGTCGGAGTTGTAGTGCATGGCCCGGGCCAGCAGCGTCTTGCCCGTCCCGCTTTCGCCGGTGATCAGGACGGTCGAGCTGGTGTTGGCGACGGTGGCTGCCGTCTTGATCACGCGCTTCATCGCCGGGTCCAGGGCCACGATTCTCCGGATGTCGAATTCCTCGCTGGCCGCGGCGCGGAGCACCTCGTTCTCGGTCGCCAACTCCTTCCGCTTCCGGCACTGCTCGATGACCAGGCGCAGCTCGCTGTCGACCAGCGGCTTCGTCACGTAGTCGGTCGCGCCGCGCTTGATCGCCTGCACGGCGTCGTCGATCGTCCCGTAGCCGGTCATCAGCACCACGTCGAGCTCGCGCTTCGCGTCCCGGACGTCTTCCAGGAGCTTGAACGCCGTACCGTCGTTCAGGTAGACGTCGGCGAGCACCAGGTCCAGCGGCGTCGATTCGATGATCTCGGTTGCCTCCTCGAGCGTCCGGGCGCCGTGAACCTCGTGTCCCTCGGCCTCGAGGAACTGGACGAGCGAGCGGAGGACGAGCTCGTCGTCGTCGACAATCAGGACGCGTGCCTCACTCATTCGGGTCGCCCCCTTTTTCGTTCGTGCGGACGAGCGGGCAGTGGCGTGCGGTGGCGACGATCGTCCCGCCGGCCGCGGCGCCGTTCGCCGGCGGCAGCGGGACGACGGCCAGGCTGAGACAGGTGTCGGCCCGGCAGCCGTCGATCCGGCCGCTGCACCGGGCGGTGCGCGTCGTGCCATCCTTCAGCGCGGCGCCGGCCGTGTCGGCGAGCCGCGCCGCCTCGGAGCCGGCCGGTCGACCGCGCAGCGAGTCGCCCGCTTCGAGCCCGAGCAGCTCCCGGGCCGACTCGTTGGCGAACGTGATGGCCAGGTCGCCGTCGAAGCACGCGACCGCCGCCGGCAGGCGCGTCACCAGGGCGTCGGCCAGGCCGCGGGCCGCGCAGAGCTCGTCGCGGGCCGCCGACACCTTCTCGCGCAGCGCGTGGTTCGCCCGGCGGAGCTCCTCGCCGGCCAGGGCGCCGGCGATTGCGCTGGCGATCTGCCCGGCGAGGATCGACAGCAGCCGCAGGTCGTCCTGGCTGAACGGCTCGCCCGTCAGCTTCTCGGTCACGTTCATCTCGCCCAGCAGCCTGCCGCGGTAGATCAACGGGACGGCGATGAACGACGGCGACCGGTAGTGCCCGAGCGCGTCGCTGCGGAACCGGGAATCGCGGCCCACGTCGGTGACGAGGACGGGGTGGCGCTCGCGCGCGACCTTGCCGGCGATGCCCTCGCCCAGCTTCCGGCGCCGCCCGATCGATTCGTCGGCACGTGGGCCCCGCGCCGCTCGGACGACCAGCTCGTCGGCCTCGGGGTCGAGGATCATGAACGATCCCGATTCCGAGCCGAATGCGTCGAGCACGCGCTCGAGCGAGCGGTCGAGGACGTCGTCGAGGTCGTCGGCTGCGGTGAGCTCGCGGCTCAGGTCGTTGAGCATGCCCAGCTCGCGGACCCGCTCCTGGAGCGAGGTGGTGCGGGCGTCGAGCGCCCGTTCGAGTTCGAGGCTCTTTCGTCGGAGTCGGACGGTGTCGGTCGCCCGGCCGAGCATCAGGCGGAGTTGGTTGTCGTCGGCGTCGTCCGGCAGGAAGTCGCAGCCGCCCTCGACCATGGCGTCCGCGAGCTCTTCGTAGTCGGCGGTCGGCGCAGCGAGGACGATGGCCGACTCGGCGCTCGTGCGCTTGACCTGTCGCACGAACGTGCGGGGCGACAGCCCGTTGCCGGGGCGCGCGACGACGATCGTGTCGTAGTCGTGTTCCTCGACCATCCGGAGCGCCTGGTCGAACGTGCGGGCGAACTCGATCTCCTGGCCGAGGCTGTGGGCGGCGCGGAGCAGCCGCTCCTCCAGCTCGCCGGGCTGACAGACCGCGAGGACGCGGAAGCTGTCGGCGATCCGGGTCGGCCGATCCACGCCGTTCACGGCCGCTTCGTAAGAGACGGGGTGATCGAGCGGTTGAAGATTCACGGCTGGTCTCCTCCGCCGGCGACGCCTTGCCGGCGCTACGCGCTGCCGCCCTGCCGGGCGACCACCTTCACGGCGGTCAGCGCCAGAATCTGGATGTCGAGCCACAGGCAGGCCCGCTTCATGTATTCGAGGTCGTAGCCCAGCTTCGTCTGGACGTCCTCGATCGAGTGATCGGCGTGATGCTTGATCTGGGCGAGGCCGGTGATCCCCGGCTTCACCGCCAACCGCCGCTCGTAGAGCGGGATGGACCGCTTGAGCCTGTCGACGAAGCAGGGTCGTTCCGGCCGCGGGCCGACCAGGGTCATTTCGCCGCGGAGCACGTTGACGAGCTGGGGCAGCTCGTCGAGGTGCAGCTTGCGGAGAATCCGCCCCACCGGGGTGATCCGGGGGTCGTTCTCGCCGCACCATCGCGGACCGGCCGCCTCAGCGTCGGCGTACATGGTGCGTAACTTATACATGCGGAACGGCTTACCGCGCAGCCCGAGCCGCTCCTGCACGTAGAACATGGGTCCCTTCGACGTGAGCTTGACGATCCCGCCGAGGAGGAGCACCAGCGGCCCGGCGATCGTCAGCCCGACGAGTGAGACGAACAGGTCGATCGGGCGCTTGAGCTGATCGTGGAGGGAGGCGGGAGCACGGCGGGCGGCGGTCGATGTCAGGAAGCCTGTGAGTCCAAGTGACGTGGTCCTCATAACTTATGTCCCCGTCTGGGTCGCGTTGTTTTTTCTAGACTGGTTATCGGCGGGCCGGAGATTCCTTTAGCGATTTCGTCGGCGGCGCGGGGGAATCTCGGGCATCGGATGGTGCGACCGGCCGCAGTACCGGACGGCGAGGAGGGGTGCGTCAAGATATTATGGCTGCGGCAAACGTGACGATCCGCTCGTCCGGGGGCACGATCCGGAGCCGGTTCGCGGTCCGGTCATGTCCCCGGCTCGCGGGGCATCAGGTGCCCGCGCGGCGGTCACGCCGCCGAATACTTGGGGGCGAGGATCAGCTCTTCAGAAGGTTTCTCCCCGCTCCTTCTTTATCGATACAGGGCGCAGCGGGTCCCGTGGCCGGGGGCCTTTCGCGAAGTCCCGGCCGCCGCCTATTCCAGCCCCATCGCCTTCAGGTTCCGCAGGCTGATGCCGAGGCTCTCGAACGGGTCGCGCTGGCAGGTGTCCTGCTCGACGAGGTACCACTCGGTGCCGGCGTCGGCGGCGGCGGCGAGGATGCCGTCCCAGTCGAGATTCCCCTCGCCCACCTCGGCCATGATCTGCTCGCCGTCCTGGATGGCCATGTCCTTCAGATGCAGCAGGGGGATGCGGCCGGCGGCCCGCTGGATCCAGGTGGCGGGACAGCCGCCGCCGTGCTGGATCCAGTACGTGTCGATCTCGAACGTGACGCCTTCGCTGCACTCGGCCATGAGGAGTCCGAGGATGACCTGCTCGCCGCACTTCTGGAGTTCCCAACTGTGGTTGTGGTATCCGAAGGTCATCCCGTGTTCCTTGAACCTGGCGGCGACCTCGGAGGCGTCCTTCGCGAAGCGGTGGTAGCCCTCTTCGTTGCGGTAGTCGCCGGGCATGCCGCCGATCGCCGGGTACCGGCAGTCGAGGGTCTTGTGCTCGTCGACGACGCGCTCGAACTCGTCGCGCATTTCGTTGAAGCCGATGTGCGTGGCGGCGCACGTCAGGCCTTCGCCGTCGAGGATCCGCTTCAGCTCGGCTTTGTCGATGGGGCCGAACCCCGAGACCTGGACCGCCTCGTAGCCGATCTCTCTCACTTTCCGCAGCGTCTCCGCGATGTCCTTGGGCGTCTGGGTGAACTCGCGGACCGTGTACAACTGAGCACCAATGCAGGAAGCCATCGAGCCTCTCCTCCTGGGAACAGGATTGTCCGAGCCAACGCCTTGACAGCGTACCCCCGACCGCCGCCTCCGTCAACCGTCACGTTCGCGGGAATCCGCGGTCGGCTCGGGATTTTTCTTGACACAAGACGTCTGGACGTCAATAATGCGTCCATGTCCGAGAGCTCTTCGAAGTGTCGGCCCGGCGAGGTGCGCGACGCGATCGTGCGGGTTCTTTCGGCGCACGGTCGTCCGCTGCCCGTGAAGGAAATCGAAGAGGGCGTCTCGCGGCTGGTAGAAGACGCCTCGCCCTCTTCCGTACGATCGTACCTGCGGCTGAACACCCCGGAGATGTTCGTTCGGGAGGAGCGGGGTGTCTACGGCCTTCAGCTCAAGCTGCGTCGTCGTCCCCGCCAGCCCGCCGTCGGCCGCGACTCGTACGACTCGTTTACCGTCGGCAACGCAACGCTCGTTCACGCGGACTGTTTCGACTGGCTGGAAGACCAGCCGGACCGGAGCATCCACGCCATCGTGACCGATCCGCCCTACGGTCTGCACGAATACAGCCCCGAACAGCAGACGAAACTGCGAAACGGAAGGGGCGGCGTGTGGCGCATCCCGCCCTCGTTCGACGGCAGCAAGCGGTCCCCCGTTCCGAGATTCACGACGCTCACCCAAGACCAACTGGAAGGGATCAGAGATTTCTTCTACGCGTGGACCCAGGTCCTTCTGCCCAAATTGGTCCCCGGGGCGAACGTCGTCGTGGCGTCGAATCCGCTCCTTTCATATCTGGTGTCGTTCGCCCTGGCGGAAGCGGGGCTGGAGCGCCGGGGAGAGATCACTCGATTGGTCACCACGATGCGCGGGGGCGACCGCCCGAAAGGCGCGCACAAGGAGTTCGCGCAGGTCAGTGTCATGCCGCGGGCCATGTGGGAGCCGTGGCTTGTCTATCGCAGGCCATTGGTGGGGCGGGTTCAGGACAATCTGCGGGAATGGAAGACGGGCGGGTTCCGCCGGCCGTCGCGCGACAAGCCCTTCGGCGACGTGATCCGGTCCGCGCCCACGAGGAAAGAGGAGAGAGAGCAGGCGTCTCATCCGAGTCTCAAGCCGCAACGCTTCATGCGGACGGTCGTCCGAGCGGTGCTGCCCCTGGGCGAAGGGGTGGTCGTGGACCCTTTCGCCGGAGCGGGGTCAACGCTTGCCGCAGCGGAGGCCGTCGGATACGCGAGCATCGGGATAGAAAAAGACGAGCACTACTTCGAGATGGCTCGCAAGGCGATCCCGAAGCTGGCGCAAATGCGCGTGCGGCGCAAGCGCTAAAGCCTGTACACCCAGTTCTCCCGCAGCTTCTGGATCCCGTCCCGGTGAAGTGTTGCCGTGCGCGTACCGAGTTCTCCCCGCGGGTTCCGGCGGAAATCGTCCACGGTCACCCGGCCGAGATAGACTTCCGTGAATGACATGGGCTTCCGCTCGGACGCCGGCTCTGTGTCTGTGTCCGGCCTGTAGACAAAAACGCACATCCACTGGTCTCGCGCGCCGTGGGTGTCGACGGCCCCGCCGGGTTTGCGGGTCGTCTTCACCTCGACACCTTCTTCGCCGGCCTTCACGGCATTGTGCGGATAGACTCCCTGCACGATGAGGTCGGGGTGCCCGTTGAAATACTGGTTCTCGGTCAACACGCGCGAATGCCGGGCCAGGCTCGCCGTCACCATATCGGAGATCACCCCCGACATGATCGCCGGCCGCAGCATGTCGTCCAATCGCTCCAGGCCCTTCCTCTGCAGGAACGAGTTGACGTCGAAGAAGAAATCGTACACGTCCTGCATCGCCATCTCAAAATCCTTGAGGCGAAGCTCATAGGGCAACTCGATTTCGTGATTGAAACACTCGTTCTGGACGCGGCTGTGGGGAACGCCCATGGCACAAGACCCCGCTCGGTACGCCTGGCGCCTTGCACTGCATTCTACCGGTCGTGCCCGACGCGTTCAACCCAATCGCCAATCAGAACTGCCCTTGACCGTGTTCTGATGGCGGCCTAGAATCCGCCGAACGGACCCTGGCCGAATGGAGGAACTCATGCCGCACGACATGAAGATCGTCAACGTGACCGCGTGCACGCCGGGCGGCGTGATCGAGGACGCCGTCATCGTCGTGAAGGACGGCCGGATCGAGTCGGTCGGCCCTGCGGACACGGCGCCCGACGCTCCGGACCTGCCCGAGCTCGACGGCGCCGGCGGCTACGCCCTCCCCGGCTTCATCGACATCCACTGCCACGGCGCCGCGCTGTTCGAATTGGACGAGGGGCTGTTCGACCCCGAGACCGGCCAGTTCGACACGAGCGACGCCGCGTACGAACAGGGCATCCCAGCCTACGCACGGCTCAAGGCACGCGAGGGCTGCACCAGCTTTTACACGGCGACCGCCGCCGCGCCGAAAGACCGCCTCCGGCGCGCCTACCGCCACCTCCGCGGCTACATGGCGAGCGACGGCAACGGGACCGAAGGCGCGCGGATCCGCGGGGCGCTCGACGAGGGCCTGTTCTTCAATCCGCGCATGGGCGGCGCCCAGGACGTCCGCCACACCTACGAGCCCGCGGCCGAGATCTTCGACGAGCTGAACGAGACCGGCGTCATCAAGCTGCTCAACGTGGCACCCGATTCCGGGGAGCCGGCCTATCGCCTGATCGACCACGTGACCGGCCGGGGGGTGGTCGTCGGCGCCGGACACACCGACGCAACCGCCGACCAGGTCCGCGAGGCGGTGAAGCGCGGGCTCCGATACATCATCCACTTCACGAACGGGCCGACGGGCGGCTCGTCGAAGCCGTTCAACGGCGGCGGCGTCGTCGAGGCCACGCTCCAGATCGACGCCCTGTACGCCGAACAGATCTGCGACGGCTACCACATCAACCCGCAGTACGTGCGCGACATCATCGCCCGCAAGGGCCGCGACAGGATCATCGTCATCACCGACCAGGTCTTCGTCGCCGGGACCGACGTCCGCACGTTCGAGTCGGGCGAGCTGGTCGGCGAGGTCGCGCCCGACAACAGCCACGTGCGGGTCAAGGGCACGAAGAACACGCTCTTCGGGAGCTGCACCCGGATGCACGTCTGCTTCGGCAACGTGCTCTCGTGGCTGACCCGCGAGATGCCGGGGGTGTGGAACCGGGTGCATCCGGCGCTGCCGCTCGACGATGCGCTCGCCGCCGCCGCCCGCATGTGCTCGACGAACGCCGCCAGGATGATCGGATTCCACGACGAGCCGGACGAGGCGACCGGCTCGATCGAGCCGGGCAAGTGGGCTGACCTCGTCCTCGGCTCGCTCGACGGCGGCCCCGGCGACTATCGATTCCACGTCGAGCGCGTCTTCGTCCGCGGCAACGAGATCGACCTCGACTAACCGGGCCCTCTGTACCCAACAACGTCACAAGGCGCACAAGGCTGCGCAACGAGGCCGTCCCGGAGAAGTGGCACGGGCAGCCAGGCCGGTGAGCGGCCACAGTTGGAGCACGGCCGACTCGAACGCCGTGGCACCGTGGTCAGACGTTTCCGGTTCCGACTCCCCATAGCCTGGGGGCTCACTTCACCCGATACAGGTGCACGGCATACGGGTCGAACGTGTCGCCAAAGACGCCGCCGGTCGACGGGAGCGTCCGGTCCTCGCCGAGGACGTCGACGGCGTGCTTGCCGGTCAGGTTCTCGAGCTTGAACGTGGCGGTCGTCTTCCCGTCGCGCATGGCGACGGCGAAGAGGTACGTCGCACCCTTGTGCCGCTTGACCATCGTCGCCATCGGGACCTTCGCATTGCTCGACGCCACCGTCACGGCATCCTCGACGGTCGGCGAATTCAGCACCGGGGCGAGGCCGGCGATCTGCTCGTTGATCGCGGTCACGGCGGCGAGCATCTCGCGGTCGCCCAGGAGCGCCGACTCGTTGAACCGCGGCTCCCACTCGTGGACGAAGTAGATGAGCCCCATCGAGCCGTGGATGATGGACATCCAGACCTCGGAGCGGACCTGGTCGGGCGTCGGCTTCGCGGTCGGGTGCTTGATGCGCGTGCACTCGATGCAGTTCCAGACCACCTTCTTCCCGCCCGTCCACTTCACCAGCCGCTCGACGCCCCTGGCGACGTACCAGAGCTTGCCCGACACGGCCGGCTTCGGATGGACGACGGGGTAGATGTCGAACGAGGCGATGTCGCAGCCCCGGACAGGGAATCAGAAAGTATCATGTTGGATAAGTGTGAAATAACTATTAGATTTTTATTAGAATTTTCTGGTTGCGTCAATCGGGTCTTTCATTACATGCCTATCATAGCGCAGGTTTTTGTTGGT
>JAWODX010000072.1:0-22978 GCA_046483085.1 Planctomycetota bacterium | reverse complement strand
GGATGGTTTCCATCTTGGACAGTATTCTTTATAATCGGTCTCGGTATTATCATGATAATCATCATGTACTTCTTAGGAAGCAGAGGTGGTGAGTGATTTGGCGGGTACAGAAGGCACATGGAGGATAAAACTCATAGTCAGCATGGTCCTCATCCTCACCGTCTTATATACCGCCTACGGGTTATTCAGTCCTGATGCTATCGGAGAAAGTCTCGAAGTCACATATACGCCGGAGCCGGCCCGACGCGCAGTCCCTCGTGTCGAGCCGCGATGAGCAGGAGATACGTGTCGAACGCCGGCCCCTTCCGGCTGCCTCGCGCCCGGACGAAGTCCAGGCCGAGGGCGGCCCAGCGTTGGCCCAGCGCCTCCCAGTCCGACGCGGTGATCTTCTCCCCGTACAGGGTGCCTTCCAGGTTCGGGCGGGAGGGCTGCATGACCGAGCGCATGGGGATGATGAAGACGACCATGAGGAACGCCGCCAGGAGGACGAGCACGTGCTTCTGGTATTTGTCGAGGATTTTCCGCATCCCGCCGAGCATGGCCGCGCTCTCCAATCAGAACTGTTTGAGGAACCGGACGTCGTTCTCGTAGAACAGGCGGATATCGTCGATGCCCAGCCGGGTCATCGCCACCCGGTCGATCCCGATGCCGAACGCGAAGCCGGTGTATCGCTCGGCGTCGTATCCCACGTGGCGGAAGACCTCGGGGTCGACCATGCCGCATCCGAGCATCTCGATCCAGCCCGACTGGCCGCAGACCGAGCAGCCGGCCCCGGTGCAGAAGGGGCAGGAGACGTCGACCTCGGCGCTGGGCTCGGTGAAGGGGAAGAAGGACGGGCGGAACCGGGTCCGCGTCTCCGCGCCCAGCACCTCCTGCATGCCCATGGTCAGCACCGCCTTCAGGTCGGCGAACGTGACGCCCTCGTCGACGTACAGCCCTTCGAGCTGGAAGAACATGGGGTAGTGGCTGGCGTCGACGGTGTCGGGCCGAAAGACCTTGCCGGGGGCGACGATGCGGATCGGCGGCCGGCGCGCCTCCATCACGCGGATCTGGACGGGCGAGGTGTGGCTCCGCAGCAGGTGCTCGTCGTCGATGTAGAACGTGTCGAACGCGTCGCGCGACGGGTGGTCGGGCGGGATGTTCAGGGCGTCGAAGTTGTGATACTCGTCCTCGATCTCCGGCCCGTAGGCCGTCTCGAACCCCAGGCGGGCGAACGCCTCGACCAGCTCGTCGTACATCCGGGTGATCGGGTGCCGGGTCCCGACGCGGCGGGGGGTGCCGGGGAGGGTGACGTCGAGGGCCGGCCCGGCGGGGCCGGGCGCGGCGCCGGCCAGCGCCGCCTTCCGATCGGCCAGCGCGTCGGTCAGGGCGGTCTTGACCTCGTTGACGAGTCGGCCGGCGGCGGGTTTCTCTTCGGTCGGCAGGTCGGCCAGCCGGCCGGTCAGCTCCTGGAGCTGCCCCTTCCGGCCGAGGTAGCGGACGCGTGCGGCCTCGAGGCGGTCGAGGTCGGGCGCGGCCTCGATGGCCTGGAGGGCTTCGTCGCGCAGGCGGTTGAGTTCGTCGAGCATCCCGGGGTCCTCTGTCCGACGGCGCGCCGGTCGGCCGGCGGGCGGGCCGGCCGACTACAGGGCGGCGTTGGCCGTCTCGACGAGCCGGTCGAACGCGGCGGCGTCGCTGATGGCGAGCTCGGAGAGTATCTTGCGGTTGATCTCGACGCCCGCTTTCTTCAGACCGTTGATGAACGTGCTGTAGTTGGTGTCCCGCATGCGGCAGGCGGCGTTGATGCGCGTGATCCACAGCTTGCGGAACTCGCGTTTCTTCCGCTTGCGGTCGCGGTAGGCGTTGGCCCGGGCGCGCTCGACGGCGATGACGGCCGCCTTGTACTGGCGGCTCCTCGCCCCGTAGTAGCCCTTGGCCGCCTTGACCGTCCGCTTGTGGCGCCGCTTCCGGGCCGGGACGTTCCTCGATCTGGGCATGGTTGTCCTCCTTTATCCCAGGGCGCGGGTGATGCGTTTCCTCTCGGTCGGGGCGACCTGGGCCTTCTTGCGGAGCTGGCGTTTCCGCTTGCCCGACTTGCCGGACAGCAGGTGCCGGCGGCCGGCCTTGCCCCGCATCACCTTGCCGTTGCGGGTGACGCGGACGCGCTTGGCCAGCCCCTTGTGGGTCTTCTGTTTCGGCATTCTGCGTCTCCTCTCTGTCTCTGGTGCACGAGTCGTCGAGGTCGGAACGATTCGAACCGCGCCGGGACGCGGCGCGGGGACTCGGTTCGGCGTCGCTCTACCGGGGCGCGAGCAGTATGCTCATGCGGCGCCGGCCGTCGCGCTTCGGCGGGGTTTCGACCTTGGCCGTGTCGGCGAGCCGCTCGGCCACCCGGTTGAGGATCTGGTCACCGGCCTCCATGTGTGCCAGCTCGCGGCCCTTGAACATGACGGAGAACAGGACCTTGTCGCCGCGGTCGAGGAACTCCCGGGCGTGGTCGAGCCGGTAGCTGAGGTCGTGGTCGCTCGTCTTCGGGTGCAGGCGGATCTCCTTGACGTGGGTCACGTGCGACCGCGCCCGCGCCTGGTGCGCCTTGCGCTTCTGCTTGTACTTGTATTTGCCGTAGTCCATGAGCTTGCAGACCGGCGGGTCCGCGGCGGCGTGGACCTCGACGAGGTCGAGGCCGCCGTCCTCGGCCGCCTTGCGCGCCTCCTCGATGGAGACGACACCGATCTGCTCGCCCTCGGCGTCGATCAGGCGGACGCGCTTGGCCTTGATCCGGTCGTTGACTCGCAGGCCCTTTTTTGCTGCTGCTGTCGTGTTCCACCTCCTTGGCTGCTCGCCAGTCTGGCCCCGTGGGGCCGTTCGGTTGTCAGTCCGGCGCCGCCGGCAGCTCCGTCGCCTTCGTCTCGATCGTCTCGCGCATCTCGGCGAGGAGGGTGTCCACGGACATCGCGCCGACGTCTCCGATCTTGTACTTGCGCACCGAGACGTTGCCGCTCTCCACTTCGCGGCCGCCGATGATCAGCAGGTAGGGCACCTTCTGGGTGGTGTGTTCGCGGATCTTGGCGCCGAGTTTCTGGCTGCGGTCGTCGCACTCGACGCGGATGCCGGCCTCGGCGAGCCGGCGGCGGACCGCCTCGGCCCGCTCCTGCTGCTCGTCGGTGATGGGCAGGACGACCGCCTGGACCGGGGCGAGCCACAGGGGGAACGCGCCGCCGTAATGCTCGATCAGGCAGCCGAAGAACCGCTCGATGGAGCCCATCAGCGCCCGGTGGATCATGATCGGCCGGTGCTCCTCGCCGTCCGACCCGACGTAGGTCAGGTCGAACCGCTCGGGGATGTTGAAATCGACCTGGATGGTCGTGCACTGGTGGACCCGGCCGAGCGCGTCCTGGATGTTGACGTCGATCTTCGGCCCGTAGAACGCGCCTTCGCCCTCCTGGGTGACGTAGTCGAGGCCGCTCTGGGCCAGGGCGCGGCGCAGGGCGTCGGTCGACTGGTCCCAGTTCGCCTGCTCGCCGACGAACTTGTCGGGCTGGGTGCTGAGGGCGACCTGGAACTCGTCGAAGCCGAACGTGCGGAGGATGTGGAGGGTGAAGTCGAGCACGTTCTGGATCTCGTCGTCGAGCTGGTCGACGCGGCAGAAGACGTGGGCGTCGTCCTGGGTGAACCCGCGGACGCGGAAGAGGCCCTGGAGCACGCCGCTCTTTTCGTAGCGGTAGACGGTGCCCAGCTCGGCCCAGCGGATGGGGAACTCGCGGTAGCTCCGGTGCCGGCTCTTGTAGATGCGGATGTGGAACGGGCAGTTCATCGGCTTGATCTGGTACTGCCGTTCGTCGACCTCCATCGGCGCGAACATGTATTCCTGGTAGAAGCCGGTGTGGCCGCTCTGCTCCCACAGCTCGAGCCGCCCGATGTGTGGGGTGTAGACGAGCTCGTAGCCGTGCGCGTAATGCTCCTCGCGCCAGAAGTCCTCCATCAGGGTGCGGACGCGGGCGCCCCGGGGGTGCCAGAGGATGAGGCCGGGGCCGACCAGCGGGTCGACCGAGTAGAGCTCGAGGTCGGTGCCCAGCCGCCGGTGGTCGCGCGTCTTCGCCTCCTCGAGCCGGCGGAGATGTTCGTCGAGCTCGGCCCGGGTGGCGAAGGCGGTGCCGTAGATGCGCTGGAGCATCTTGTTCTGCTCGTCGCCGCGCCAGTAGGCGCCGGCGACGGAGAGGAGCCGGACGGCGCCGATGTCGGCGGTGGTCGGCACGTGGGGGCCGCGGCAGAGGTCGGTGAACTCGCCGTTGGTATACGTGCTGACGGTCGGGTGCTCGTCGCCCTCGGCCCGGGCTTGCTCGGCGATCTGGTCGATCAGTTCGACCTTGTAGGGGTTGCCCTGTTTCTCGAACGTCTCGCGTGCCTCGGCGGCGGGGACCTCCAGGCGCTGGAAGGGGAGCGCCTCGTCGCGGACGGTCTCCATCTCGGCCTGGATCCGGGGCAGGTCCTCATCGGTCAGGCGGTGGTCCAGGTCGATGTCGTAGTAGAATCCGTCTTCGGTGGCGGGCCCGATGGCGAGCGTGGCGTCGGGCCAGAGGCGGAGGACGGCCTGGGCCATGACGTGGGCGGCGCTGTGGCGGATGAGCTCGCGGCCGTCGTCGGAGTCGGCGGTGATCGGCTCCACGCAGGCGTCGTGGCGGAGTTCCGTTCCGAGGTCGGCAGGCCGGCCGTCGATTTTGGCACCGATGAGGTTCGGTGCGTCTTGTGCGCCCGAGTGCAGGTCGGCGAGTACCACCTCGGCGGTGATGCCGTCGGGGTACTGCTTGGGCTGGCCGTCGGGCAGCCGTATGTTGACCAACGTATCTCCTTGCGGGCGAGTCGCATATACCGGCAACGGCGGGCTCGCCGGGGCGTAGCCGCAGCCAGCCGTCCTGTCCACGTGCCCGGCTTCGCGGCCGGGGCCGCTCCGCCGTGGCATTGGTCGCCCGCCGCGGGGCGGACGACCAATGGTGGGCGATGCTGGATTCGAACCAGCGACCTCCAGCTTGTCGAGCTGGCGCTCTGAACCGGCTGAGCTAATCGCCCGCAACCTTTGAAGCTATCGCAAACCGGCGCGATTGTCAAGCAATCGCCGCGGCACGCGGCACCCTCGCCCGGCGCTGGGCTCTGTCTGACAACCGGGCAGACAGGAATGTCCGCCCCACCGAACCCGGGTCTTTTGCCGGTGGGGCAGGTATTCTTGCCTGTCAGAGGATGGCGGGCAGCCGGCCAATAATGAGTTGTCAGACACGTCCTGGTGCTCCGTGACATTGGATTCCGGGGGTGGACGGACGCCCGCGCCTCTACTCCTGAAATCAAATGTCGTAAGGTGCTAGCTCTTCTCGTCGGGTTCCGCTGTGTCATCTTCTTCCGTGCCGCCGGATTCGTCTTCCGGTGCCGGCTCGGGTTGTTCCGGCTCCTCCCCGGCTTCGCCCGACTCGGGGGCCTCTTCCTCTTCGGGTTCGGCCGGCTCCTCTTCGGGTTCGGGGCCGAGGTCGACGGTGGGCTGCACCGGCCGCTCGGCGAGCTCTTCGCTGATGCCGACGAGCTCGAAGAGGACCTGGGGGGCGTCGTCGCCCACGCGCCGCTCGCCCAGGCGGAGGATGCGGGTGTAGCCGCCGGGCCGGTCGACGTAGCGGGGGGCGATCTCGTCGAACAGCTTGCGGACGGCCGGCTTGTTGGGCAGGAGCTGGAGCGCTCGCCGCCGGGCGGCGAGGGTTCCCTTCTTGCCGAGGGTGATGAGTTTTTCGGCGAGCCGGCGGGCGGCCTTGGCCTTGGCGGGGGTGGTGATGATCCGCTCGGCGTGCGAGCTGGTGGGTTGGGCGAGGAAGAGGCCGACGACCAGGTGGCGGAGCGTGGCCCGGCGGTGGCCGCTGCGACGGCCGAGTTTTTTGAGCGGCTTTCGGTGACGCATCGGGGTCCCCTGTCAGTCGAGGTCCATGCTGAGCTCGAGGTCGTGTTCGTCGAGCTTGTCCTTGACCTCCTGCAGCGAGGTCTGGCCGAAGTTGCGCAGGTTGAGCAGGTGCTGCTCGGTCTTGGTCACCAGGTCGCGCAGGCTCTGGATGTTCTGGGAGGCGAGGCAGTTGGCGGCGCGGACCGAGAGGTCGAGCTCCTCGACGGGCTTGGCCAGCCGGCGTTCGAGTTCGTTGCGGTGTTCGAGTTCTTTCTGGGCGGCGAGCTGGGCGGCGGCGTCCTCGACCGGCGGGCCCAGTTCGAAGTATTGCACGAAGGGGTCGAGGTGCTTGCGGTAGATGCGGGCCGCCTCGACCAGGGCCATCTCCGGATCGACGGTCCCGTTGGTCCAGATCTCGAGGGTCAGGCGGTCGTAGTCGGTGACCTGGCCGACGCGGCAGTTCTCGACGAGCGGCTTGACCTTGACCACGGGAGAGAAGATGCAGTCGAGGGCGATCTGGCCGACGTCTTCGGTCTCGAATTCCTCGGCCACGTGGTAGCCGCGGCCCGGCCGGGCCTGCATGGTGGCGACCATCTTGCCGCCCTCGCTGACGGTGGCCAGGTGCAGGTCGGGGTTGGCGATCTCGACGTCGGCGTCGTGCTGGATGTCGCCGGCGGTCACCTCGCCCTTGCGCTGGACGTCGAGGGCCAGCTCCTTCGGCTGATCGCCGTGGAGCTTGACGAGGACTTTTTTCAGGTTGAGGCAGATGTCGGTCACGTCCTCGACGACGCCGGGGACGGTCTGGAACTGGTGTTGGACGCCTTCGAATTTGACGGTGGCGATGGCGGCGCCGCGGAGCGACGAGAGGAGCACGCGGCGCAGGCCGTTGCCCACGGTCGTGCCGTATCCACGCTCGAACGGTTCGGCGGTGAAATTGCCGTACGTGTCGGTGAGCGTTTCCTTGTCGCAGACGACGCGGACCGGGAGCTCGAAACCCATCCACCTTTTTCGCATCGTTACCCTCCGCCCTTTCTGTTCGGGGCTCGTGTGGTGCTCTATTTCGACAGCAGCTCGACCACCAGCTGCTCTTCGACGGGTAGTGTGACGTCTTCGCGCGTGGGGAGTCGCGTGGCGGTCCCGACGAGCGGTTCCTCGCCGACCTCGAGCCAGGCGGGGACCGCCCGGCCCTCGGTCTGTTCCCGCTCCGCCTGGATCGCGGCGCGCGACGTGTCGGTGTCGACCGGGGTGATCTGGTCGCCGGGGTTGATCTCCTGGCCGGGTACGGTGACGCGCCGGCCGTTGACGGCGACGTGGCCGTGCCGGATGAGCTGGCGGGCGGCGCCGTGGGACGAGGCGAAGCCGAGGCCGGCGAGCACGCTGTCCAGCCGGCGCTCCAGGGCGAGCAGCAGGTTCTCGCCGGTGTTGCCCCGGGCGCGTTCGGCCCGGCCGAAGTAGTTGCGGAACTGGCGTTCCAGCAGGCCGTAGTACCGTTTCACTTTCTGTTTCTCGCGGAGCTGCTGGCCGTAGGGGGTGACCTTTCGGCGGCGCCAGGTCCGCGGCCCCGGCGGATACTGCCGCCGTTCGATGGCGCACTTGGCGGTGTCGCATCGGGCGCCCTTGAGGAAGAGCTTGACGCCCTCCCGCCGGCAGAGCTTACATTTGGGTCCGGTGTAACGAGCCAATGGGCGACTCCTGTTCTGTTCCTGGTTCAGACGCGTCGTTTCTTTCGCGGCCTGCACCCGTTGTGGGGCAGGGGGGTGACGTCTTCGATGACGCGGACGCTGAGCCCGGCGGCCTCGAGGGCGCGGACGGCCGACTCGCGGCCGGAGCCGGGGCCCTTGATGCGGACTTCGAGCTGGCGGACGCCCATCTTCTGGGCGCGGCGGGCGACCGTCTCGGCGGTCCGCTGGGCGGCGAACGGGGTGCTCTTCCGCGAGCCCCGGAACCCGAGCGCCCCGGCGCTGGCCCAGCAGAGCACGTCGCCGTTCATGTCGGTGATGGAGACGATGGTGTTGTTGAACGTGGCCTTGACGTGGGCGATGGCCCGGGACGAGACATGCCGGGCGGCCCGCGGTCGTTTCTTCCGTTGCTTCGCCATGGGGTTCTCCTGGGGTCAGCCGAGTTCCTTGACGCCGCGCCTGACGGCGACCGTCTTCTTGGGGCCTTTCCGCGTGCGGGCGTTGGTCCGCGTCCGCTGGCCGCGCACGGGCAGTCCCTTTCGATGGCGGATGCCGCGGTAGCAGTTGATCTCGCGCAGCCGGGCGATGTTCTGGGCGACCATCCGCCGCAGCTCGCCCTCGACCACGTAGCTGCGGTCGATGATGTTGACGATCCGGGAGAACTGATCTTCGGTCAGCTCGTCCGCCTTCGTGCCCGGTTCCACACCGGCCTCCCGGGCGATCGTCTTCCCGGACGACCGGCCGATGCCGTGGATGTAGGTGAGGGCGATCTCGAGGGGCTTGTTCCCGGGGATGTCGACGCCGACGATACGGGGCATGGCAGTGGCCCTCCTTGGTTATTTTCCCTGGCGTTGCTTGTGGCGGGGGTTGGTGCAGATCACGCGCACCACGCCCTTCCGCCGGATGACCTTGCAGTTTTCACAGATGCGCTTGACGGAGCTTCTCACTTTCATCGGGGCCCCTTCCTGCCACCGCCGGGCGGCGACGAGCGGCGATCCTCGCGATAGACGATCCGGCCCTTCGTCAGGTCGTAGGGCGACATCTCGAGCGTCACCCGGTCGCCGGGCAGGATGCGGATGAAGTACTTGCGCATCTTGCCCGAGACGTGGGCGAGGACCTCGTGCCCGTTCTCCAGTTCCACCCGGAACGTGGCGTTGGGCAGAGCTTCCTTCACGGTTGCTTCCACACGAATCGGTTCTTCTTTTGGCATAAGCGGTGCTTCTGCTCCTTCACAGCAGTGTCAGGATCTGCGGTCCGTCCGGGGTGACGGCGACCGTGTGCTCGAAATGAGCCGAGAGTTCGCCGTCGGCCGTCCGGGCCGTCCAGCCGTCCGCGTCGACCTTGATCTTGTGCGTGCCCGCGTTGATCATCGGCTCGATGGCGATGACCAGGCCGGGCTCCAGCACGAGGTCCGCACACCGGGACGTCCGGTAGTTGGGGACCTCGGGCGGCTGGTGCATGGCCGTGCCGATGCCGTGGCCGACGAAGTCGCGGACGACCGAGAAGCCGTGGCCTTCCACGTGCTCCTGGACCGTTTCTCCGATCTGACAAAGAGCGTTCCCGGGCCGAACCTGGTCGATGGCCAGCTCGAGGGCCCGGGCACACGTGCGCAGGAGGCGGCGGGCCGTATTGGAAACCGACCCGACCGGCAGGGTGACCGCCGTGTCGCCGAAAAAGCCCTGGTACTCGACGCCGACGTCGATGCTGACGATGTCGCCTTCCCGCAGCACGCGGCCGCCGGGGATGCCGTGCACCACCACGTCGTTGACCGACGAGCAGATGCTGCCGGGGAAGGGCGGCCGGGCGGGCGGCCCGTATCCCTTGAACGCGGGCGTTCCGCCCCGCGCCCGAATGGTCTCCTCGGCGGCGGCGTCGAGCCCGAGCGTGGTGACGCCCGGCGCGACCCGTTCTTTCATGTGCTGGAGGACGGCCGCCACGATGCGGCCGGCCTCGCGCATGATCGCCAGCTCCTGCGGTGTTCGGAACGGCGGCTTGGCCGACATCGGTTCGTTCGCTTTCTCAAAGAGCGCGCGGGTTTCTTCTGCTACCGGCCACCGGTCACTCGTCCACAGCCCGGCGAACCGCCCCGGCGACCTGGTCGACGGGGCCGCTGCCGTCGATCTCGACGAGCAGCCCGGCACGCCTGTAATGTTCGATGAGCTCTTCGGTCTCGGCCCGATAGACCGCCAGCCGCTGCTTGATCGCCTCGGGCCGGTCGTCTTCCCGCTGGATGAGCTCCGTTCCACAGCGGTCGCACACGTTGTCGTCCTTCGGCGGCATGGTCTGGACGTGGTAGACGGCCTGGCAGTTGGGGCAGAGCCGCCGGCCGCCCAGCCGCTCGATGAGCACGGCGTCGGGCGCGGTGAAGTAGAGCACCTGGTCGACCCCCGCGCCGCCGTCGCCCATCTGCTCCTCGAACGCCGTCGCCTGGCCCATGGTTCGGGGGAACCCGTCGAGCAGGTAGCCGGCCCGGCAGTCGTCCTGTTCGAGCCGGCGGGCCACCATGGCGACGACGAGGTCGTCGGGGACGAGCTCGCCAGCGTCCATGTAGCCCCTGGCCTGGCGGCCGAGGTCGGTGCCCCGGCTCACTTCGGCCCGCAGGATGTCCCCGGTCGAGATGTGCGGGATGCCGCGGTGGGCGGCGAGCCGCACGGCCTGCGTCCCCTTTCCCACGCCGGGTGGGCCGAGAAAAACGAGTCGAAGTCCCATCAGCCCTGCCTTCCTCTGATCCGTGTTCCGCCCTTCAAGAATCCGTCGTAATGCCGCATCAGCAGGTGGTTCTCGATCTTCTGGACCAGGTCGAGGGCGACGCCGACGACGATGAGGATGCCCGTCCCGCCGTAGATGTACGCGGCGCGCATGCCGATCTCGGTGTAGCGCTGCACGAGGTAGGGCATGATGGCGATGAGGGAGATGAAGGCGCCGCCGGCGAGGGTGATCCGGGTCATGACCCGTTCGAAGTACTCGGCGGTCCGCTTGCCGGGCCGGATGCCGGGGATGAAATTGCCCCGCTCCTTCATCTCGTCGGCGATCTTGAGCGGGTTGAACTGGACGGCGGTCCAGAAGAAGCAGAAGAACATGATGAGCAGCACGTAGATGATCAGGTATCCGTTGGTCTGGGGGTTGAAGAGGTTGTAGAGCCGGAGCCAGATCCAGGGCCAGACGCCGCCGCTGCCGCCGGGGGGCATGATGCGCTGGAGGAGGCTGCTGGGGAACATGAGGAGCGCCTGGGCGAAGATGATGGGGATGACGCCGGCGGCCCCGACGCGGAGCGGCAGGTAATAGCGCTGGCCGCCGAAGACGCGTCGGCCCTTGATCTGCTTCGCCGTCTGGATGGCGATCCGCCGCTGCCCCTGGTGCAGCAGCACCACGCCGACCACCACGGCCACGTACATGAGGAGCATCCCGCCGATGCCGATGATGCCGATCTTGTCGGTCGCCGGGTTGATCAGGTTCTCGCCCACGTGGGTCTCCCAGACCTCGAGCACGGTGGGAGGCATGCGGGCGATGATGCCGGCCATGATCACCAGCGAGATCCCGTTCCCGATCCCGTGCTCCTGGATCTGCTCGCCGATCCACATGAGGAGGATGGTGCCCGCCGTCATGGAGACCACGCACATCAGCTCGAACCCGAAGCCCTCGCGGCCGGGGACGACGTGCTGGCCGGCGGACGTCTTCATCCCCTCGATCCAGTGGGCCATGAAGAGCGCCTGGACGATGCAGAGGAGGACGGTGGCGTATCGGGTGTACTGGTTGATCTTGCGCTGGCCCGCCTCGCCCTCCTTCTGCAGCTCCTCCAGCGGCTTGATCACGGTGGCGAGGAGCTGGAAGATGATCGAGGCGCTGATGTAGGGCATGATGCTGAGGCCGAAGACGGCGCAGCGCTGCAGGGCGCCGCCGGCGAACATGTTGACCAGCCCCAGGGCGCCGCCGGCGAAGTCGCGGGCCGCCTCGTCGACCACCGCCGTGTCGATCCCCGGAATGGGCACGTACGTGCCGATCCGGAAGAGGACGAGCATACCGAGGGTGAAGAAGATCTTCTTCCTCAGCTCCGGGATGCGAAAGCAGTTGATCAGCGGCTCGAA
Organism: Planctomycetota bacterium; assembly: GCA_046483085.1. Taxonomy (GTDB): domain Bacteria; phylum Planctomycetota; class PUPC01; order PUPC01; family PUPC01; genus JAWODX01. Next base: position 11,321 of record JAWODX010000072.1, on the reverse strand, counting down.
CACCGTCTCCGTCCTGTCAGTCGATCTGTTCTGTCTTCCCGCCGGCCGCCTCGATCTTCTCCTTCGCCTGCCGGGAGAAGGCGTGGGCCCGGACGGTGAGCGGCCGGGGCACGTCGCCGTCCCCCAGGATCTTCACCCCGTGCTTGATCGAGTCGACCAGCCCCGCCCGCAGGAGCGATTCGGGGCTGACCTCCTCCTCGCCGGGCCAGTCGGCCAGGTCGCCCACGTTGATCGTCGCCGGGCGCTTCTGGAAGCGCTTGTTGTTGAACCCGCGCTTGGGGAGCCGCCGGAAGAGCGGCATCTGCCCGCCCTCGTAGTTCAGCCCGATGCTCTCGCCGGAGCGACACTTGGCCCCGCGATGGCCCCGGCCGCAGGTCTTGCCCCAGCCCGAGCCGTTCCCGCGGCCGACCCGCTTTCGCTTCTCGCGCCGCTTGCCTGCCACGGCTTCCGACAGGTTCATTCGAGTTCCACTCCTCTGAGCCTGCTGACGGTCTCCCGGCCGCGCAGCGAAAGCAGCCCCTGCAGGGCGGCCTTCACCAGGTGCCGGGTCGAGTTGCTGCCCACCGACTTGGTGAGGATGTTGCGGACGCCGGCCGCCTCGACGACGGCCCGGACCGGGGCGCCGGCGATGACCCCGGTCCCCGGCGCGGCCGGCTTCATGATGACCTTCGAGGCGAGGAACCGGCCGACGACGTCGTGGGGGATCGTGTGCCCGGCGAGCACCACGTGCTGCATGTTCTGCCGGGCCCGCTTGAACCCCTTCTCCACGGCGGCGGGGACCTCGTTCGCCTTGCCGTAGCCGACGCCCACGTTCCCGTGCCCGTCGCCGACTACGGTCAGCGCGGCGAAGCTGAACCGCCGGCCCCCCTTGACCACCGAGGCCGTGCGGTAGATCTTCACCACGTTCTCGTACTGGTCCGACTGGTCGTTGCGTCGGTCCCGTCTGCGTCTGGCTGCTGCCACGTGGGCACCTCTGTCCGTGTCAATGATTCGTTCGCCGGGACTCCCGGCCGACCGCCGGCCCCGGGTTCTGTCGGCGCGCCTAGAACATCAGTCCGGCTTCGCGGGCGGCCTCGGCCAGCGCCTTGACGCGGCCGTGGTACTTGTAGCCGCCGCGATCGAACACCACGGCCCGCAGGCCGTGGGCGAGCCCTTTCTCGGCCACCCGCCGGCCGACCGCCCGGGCCGCCTCGCAGTTCCCGGTCGACTCCAGCCCCGCTCGCACCTCGTCGTTCAGGGTCGACGCCGCGGCCAGCGTCTGGCCGACCGTGTCGTCGATGATCTGGGCGTAGATGTGGCGCAGGCTGCGATAGACGGCGAGCCGCGGGCGGTCCGGGGTGCCGAACACCTTGTTCCGGACCCGACGGTGCCGCCGAATTCGCTTGACCCGCTTTTCCTTCTGCTTGTTCATCGTCCTCTTGCCGTCTACGCCGGGGCCCCGGCCGCCAGGGCCTTCCCGGCCTTCCGCTTCACGTCTTCACCCTCGTATCGGATCCCCTTGCCCTTGTACGGCTCGGGCGGGCGCACGGCGCGGACCTGGGCGGCGAACTGGCCGACGAGCTGCTTGTCGACGCCCTCGAACGTGACCGTGCTGCAGGGGAGCGAGCCGACGCCGCTCACCTGGAGGTTCTCGGACTTCGGCGGCGGCACCTCGATCCCCTCGGGGATGTCGAGCGAGATGTCGTTGGCGAAGCCCACGCTGAGGACGAGCTCCCGCCCGCGCACCTCGGCGCCGTAGCCCACGCCGACCACCTGCACGGTCTTCCGGTACCCCCGGGCGACGCCCTCGAGGAGGTTGGCCACGAGCGTCCGGGCCGTCCCCCACTGGGCCCGCTGGTAGCGGGCCGCCTTGGCGCGGGTCTGTTTCAGCGCCTCGGGCTTGAGCACGACCTGGTGGTTCTCTTCGTCGTGGCGCACGGCGATCTGGTGGTGGACGTCGAGTCGGGCCTGGCCCTTCGGGCCCTCGGCGGCGACGGTCTGGCCGCTGACCGAGACGGAGACGCCGTCGGGGATGGGGACGGGATTTTTGCCGATCCGAGACATATGGGTCCTCTCGTTTCCTACCACACCGAACAGAGCACTTCGCCGCCGACGCGCTGCTGGCGGCACTCGCGGTCGCTGAGCACCCCCTTCGAGGTCGAGACGACGAAGATGCCGAGCCCGTTCTTCACGGTGCCCAGGTCGTCGACACTGCGGTAGATCCGGCAGCCGGGGGCGCTGACCCGCTGGAGCTCGTTGATCACGTCCTCGTCTTCCGGCCCGTACTTGAGGTAGACGCGGACCATGGCCTGCGGCTCGGTGTCCAGCGGCTGATAGTCGGTCACGTATCCCTCGCGTTTCAGCACGTCGACGAGGGCCTCGGTCTGCTTGGACCGCAGGACCTCGGCGGCAGGCTCCCGGTTCCGCAGGGCGTTGCGGATCCGGGTCAGGGTGTCGGCGACCAGGTCGTTCATCGTCATCAGGCGTCGGCTCCTCCGCCGGCGGGCGCCGCGACGGGCGGTCACCAGCTGGCTTTCCTCACTCCGGGGATCTGGCCGTTCGAGGCGAGCTTGCGGAAGCAGATGCGGCAGATCTTGAACTTCCGCAGGTAGGCTCGACGTCGGCCGCACAACTCACAGCGGTTGTACTCGCGGACCTCGTATTTCTTCGGCTTCTTCCATCGGACCAGCCAGGACTTCTTGGGCATACAGGACCTCTTATTCTTCTTCGCGTTCTTCTTCGCGGGCGAAGGGCATGCCGAGCTGGCGGAGCAGCTCGCGGCCCTCCTCGTCGGTGGCCGCCGTCGTCACCAGGCTGATGTTCATCCCCTGGGTGACCTGGATGCTGTCCGGGTCGATCTCAGGAAAGACGCCCTGCTCGTCGATGCCGAACGAGTAGTTGCCGCCGCCGTCGAACGCCCGGGGCGACAGGCCGCGAAAGTCCCGGATCCGCGGGATGGCCAGGGCGATCAACCGGAGCAGGAACTCGTACATCCGCGCCCCGCGCAGGGTGACGCGGACGCCGACGGGCATCCCCCTGCGGATGTTGAACCCGGCGATGGACTTGCGGGCCTTGGTCGCCACGGCCCGCTGCCCGGTGATCTGGGTCAGGTCCTCCAGGGCCTGGTTCAGCCGGTCCTTCTCCTCGCTGCCCCGGCCCACCCCCGCACTCACCACGATCTTCTCCAGCCGGGGGACGGCCCGGGCGTTCTTGTAGCCGAACTGCTCCATCATCGCCGGGACCACGTCGGCCTCGTACTTGTCCAGAAGCTGGGGCACGGCTCTATTCACTCCGTTACACGTTCGCTTCGATCGGCTGGCCGCATTTCTTGCACACCCGGACCCGCTTGCCGTCGACGAGTTTCCGCCGCGCCTTCGTCTTGCTTTCGCAGTGCGGGCAATAGAGGGCGACGTTGCTGACGTCGATCGGAGCCTCCTTCTGGATGATCCCGCCGCGCGGATAGTCGCGGTTCGTGTTGGCCCGGATGTGCTTGTGCTTGACGTTCACCGACTCACAGATCAGCTTGCCCTCCTTGGGGAAGACGCGGAGGACGCGGGCGGTCTCGCCCCGGGCGGACGGCGACGGGCCGCTGAAATCCTTGAGCAGGACCACCGTGTCGTTTCTTCGCATGTTCATCCGGCTCTTCCTCACACCACCTCGGAGGCCAGCGAGATGATCTTCATGAAATTCTTGGCCCGCAGCTCGCGGGGGACGGCGCCGAAGATCCGCGTGCCCCGCGGGTTCTGGTCCTCGCCCAGGATGACCACGGCGTTGCGGTCGAACTTGACGTACGAGCCGTCGGGCCGCCGGAGGCCCTTGCGCGTGCGGACCACGACGCCGCGCACGATGTCGCCCCGCTTGATCGGCGCGTTGGGCAGGGCGCGCTTGACGCTGAGGACGATCACGTCGCCGATATTCGCGTATCGCCGCCTGCTGCCGCCCAGGACCTTGATGCACGCGACGCGCCGCGCCCCGCTGTTGTCGGCCACGTCGAGCTGGGTCTCCGCCTGGATCATTGGCTACTCTTCCGGCCCCTGCTCGAGGATCTCGATCAGCCGCCAGCGCTTCGTCCTGCTCAGCGGCCGGGTGGACGCGATCTTGACCACGGCGCCCAGGCGGGCCTCGTTGTGTTCGTCGTGTGCCTTGAACACCCGCGGCGTGCGCATGTATTTTCGATACAGCGGGTGCTGGACGGTTTGCATGTTCTGGACCACGATGGTCTTGTCCATCTTGGCGCTGGTCACGGTGCCGATCTCGGTCCGCGGCGGTTTGCGATCGTCGCTCATCGGTCAGGTCCCTCGTCTTCGGCGGGCTGGGGCTCGGCGGCCGCGGCGTCGCGCTCGGCCAGGACGGTCTGCATGCGGGCGATGTCGCGCCGGACGTTGCGGAGCTCGGCCGTGCTCTCCAGGTTCTGCGTGGTGCGCTGGAACCGCAGGCTGAAGAGCCGCTGCGTGGCCGTCTCCAGCTCGTTGAGCAGCTCGGTGTCCGAGAGGGCGCGAATCTCCGCCGGTTTCACCAGCCGTGCCTCCTGTGGATCAGTTTCATGCGCAGGGGGAACTTGTGGGCGGCGCGGTTCAGCGCCTGGACGGCGAGGTCCTCGGGGACGCCGCCGACCTCGAAGACGACGGTGCCCGGCTTGACCTCGGCGACCCACTGTTCGGGCTCGCCCTTGCCCTTGCCCATGCGGCTCTCGGCGGGCCGGGCGGTGATCGACTTGTGGGGGAACACGCGGACCCACAGCCGGCCCTCGCGGGCCAGGAAGTGGGAGATCGACACCCGGCCGGCCTCGATCTGGCGCGCCGTGATCCAGCCGGGCTCCAGGGCCTGCAGCCCGAAGTCCCCGTACGTCACCGTATTGCCCCGCGCGGCCTTGCCCTTGATCTGGCCCCGCTGGATCTTCCGGTGCAGGATGCGTTTGGGCATCAGGGGCATCAGCTCGGCCCTCCGGCCGAAGGCCCGGCGCCTTCGGCCTGCTTGTGCGCGGCCCCCCGGCTGGCCACGGCGTCCTGTTCGCCCCGATAGACCCAGACCTTGACGCCGATGGTGCCGGACATGGTCACGCAGGTGGTGAACCCGTAGTCGATGACCGCGTCGAGGGTGTGGAGGGGGATCATGCCCATGACGACGCGCTCGCGGCGCCGCATCTCGGCGCCGCCCAGGCGGCCGGAGATCTCGATCTTGACGCCCTTCGCGCCCATCTGCATGGCGGTGTCCGCCGCCTGCTTGACGGTGCGCCGGAACGACGCGCGCTTCTTGAGCCGCTCGGAGACCCCCTGGCTGATCAACTGGGCGTCGAGCTCGGGCCGCGACACCTCCTTGATGTCCACCCGCACGGTCAGGCCGGCCATGTCCTCCAGCTCGCCCCGGAGCTGCTCGACCTCCGAGCCCTTGCGGCCGATGACCACCCCCGGCCGGGCGCAGTGGAGGGTGACCCGGGCCTCGCCGCTCGTCCGCTCGATGTCGATGCGGGGGATGCCGGCGAACTCGTACTTCTCCTTGATGTACCGGCGGATCGCCTGGTCGGCGACCAGCAGGTCGCCGAAGTCTTCCTTCGTCGCGTACCATCGGCTCCGCGCCTTGTCGGTGATGCCCAGGCGGAGCGAGATCGGGTTGACTTTTTGACCCACGTCAGTCTCCTCGGTCCGAGAGGACCACGGTAATGTGAGCGCTTCGTTTGAGGATCGGTCGCCAGCGGCCGCGGTCGCCGGGCCGGCCCCGCTTCAGCGTGGGGCCCTGGTCGACCCGGGCCGCCTCGACGAAGAAGTCGTCTTCGGCGAGGCGCCCGCCCTGCTCGATGGCGTTGGCCCAGGCGGACTTGACCACCTTTTCGATCAGGCGGGCCGCTCGCCGGTTGTTCACCCGCAGGGTGTCCAGCGCCGCGGGGAGCCGCATCCCGTGGATCAGGTCGGCGACCGGGCGCGCCTTGGTCGGCGAGATCCGCGCGTATCGATGTCTGGCCGTGGCTTCCATCGCGCCTCTCTACAGCCGCGCCTTGTCGGGGCCGCGCCGGCCTGAATGGCCGCGGAACGTCCGCGTCGGGGCGAACTCGCCCAGCCGATGGCCCACCATGTTCTCCGTCACGTACACCCGGGTGAACGTCCGCCCGTTGTGCACCATGAACGTGTGCCCCACGAACTCGGGGATGATGACCGAGGCGCGGGACCACGTGCGGACCGGTTCGCGCGAACCCGACCGCTCGACGCGCTCGACCTTCTTGAGCAGTTTCTCGAACACATACGGGCCTTTTTTGACCGATCGCGACATAAGGCTCTTCCTCGTCGGTTACTTCTTTTTCTTCGTGCGGCGCCGGACGATGAACCGGTCCGACACCTTGCGCCGGCTCCGCGTCTTGCCGCCCTTGGACGGCACGCCCCAGGGCGACACGGGCACGCGGCCGCCGCCGGCACGCCCTTCGCCCCCGCCCATCGGATGGGCGACCGGGTTCATGGCCATCCCGCGCGACCGCGGGCGCCGGCCCAGCCATCGGGACCGGCCGGCCTTGCCCAGCTCGATCGACGCGTGGTCGATGTTCCCGAGCTGGCCCACCGTGCAGTAGCAGCGGAGGTGGATGCGGCGGACCTCGCCCGAGGGCAGCACGACGAGCCCGTAGTCGCCTTCCTTGGCGGCCACGGTGGCCGAGGTGCCGGCGCTGCGGACGAGCTGGCCGCCCCGGCCGGGGACGAGCTCGACGTTGTGCACCGGGGTGCCGGGCGGGACCTTGGCGAGCGGGATCGCGTTGCCCGCCCGCGGCTCGGCGTCCTCGCCGGCGACCACCGTCTGCCCCACGGCCAGGCGGCGCGGGGCCAGGATGTACCGCTTCTCGCCGTCCACGTAGTGCAGCAGGGCGATGCGGGCGCTCCGGTTCGGGTCGTACTCGATGGCGGCGACCCGGGCAGGGATGCCGCGCTTGTCCCGCTTGAAGTCGATGAGGCGATACCGCCGCTTGTGCCCGCCGCCCCGGCGGCGCGAGGTCATCCGGCCGCTCGAATTCCGGCCGCCGGTCTTCTTCAGCGGCGCGGTCAGCGACTTCTCCGGCTCCGACTTCGTCACGTCCTGGAAGTCGGAGAACGTCATGTATCGCTGGCTCGGGCTGGTCGGCTTTCGGTTCTTCAGTCCCATGTCAGTAGAGCTCGATTCGGTCGCCTTCCTGCAGGGTCACGATCGCCTTCTTCCAGTCGGGCGTGTGGGTCTCCTTGCCGTAGCGCGAGCGGCGCCGCTTGCCCCGCCGCCACAGCGTGTTGACCGACTTGACCCGGACGCCGAAGATCGCCTGGACCGCCTCGCGGATCTCGGGCTTCGTCGCACCCCGGGCCACCTTGAACGAGTAGGCGTTTTTCGGGACGCCGTACCGGTTCTCCTGCTCGATCATCTCGGTGCTCTTCTCGGTGATGACCGGCTCGATGATGATCTTCCGCGGGTCGTCCATGGTCAGCCTCTCTTCTCCGCGAGCCGGACGGCGAGCCGCTCGACCGCCTCTTCCAGCGCCCGGCGGGTCACCACGAAGGAGCGGGCCAGCAGGAGGTCGTGTGCGTTGACGTCCCGCATCCGCTTGATGCGGACGCCGGGGATGTTGCGGACGCTCTTGACCACGGCGTCGCTCGGGGCGGTGTCGGCGATGAGGCAGGAGCGCTCGACGCCGAGCTGTTCGAGGAGCCGGACGATGCGCCGGGTTTTCGGGGCGTCGAGCTGGATCCGGTCGACGACGTGCGTGGCGGTCTGGAGTTTGTCGAGCAGGGCGCTGCGGAGTGCGGCGCGGCGGACTTTCTTGGGGGTGCGGTATCGGAAGCTCCTGGGCTTGGGCCCGTGGGCGACGCCGCCGCCGACGTGCATGGGGCCGACGGTCGTGCCGCGCCGGGCGTGGCCCGTGCCTTTCTGGCGATAGGGCTTTCGGCCGCTGGCCCGGACCTCGGCCCGGCTCTTGGTCGAGGCGGTGCCCGAGCGCCGGTTCGCCTCGTACATGAGCACGGCCTCGCGCAGGACGTCCCGCTCGACGGCGCCGCCCAGCGCCGCCTCGTCCACCTCCAGGGTGTCCGATTTCTTCCCGTCGTCGTTGTAGACGTCCAGCTCGATCATGGTCACGCCTTCACCTTGATGCCGACGCCGGCCGGGACGCTGAGCCGCTGGAGCGCGTCCGTCGTCTGCGGGGTCGGCTCCTTGATGTCGATGATCCGCCGATGGGTGCGGATCTCGAACTGCTCGCGGGACTTCTTGTCCACGTGCGGCGAGCGGAGCACGGTGTATCGCTCGATCCGCGTGGGGAGCGGGACCGGGCCGGAGATGCGGGCGCCCGTCCGCAGCACGGCGTTGATGATCTGCTCGGCCGACTGGTCGAGCACCTCGTGATCATACGCCTCCATGCGGATTCGGATCTTCTGCGGCTCTGGCATCAGGCCTCTCCATTCCGCGTCCACCCGCCCGGTTCGGCCGGGCGCGGGACCCGACGACTGCGTATCATACCAAACGGCGCGGACTTAGAGCCCGCACCATGGTGCGAAAAGGGACTCATTATAGCCCATCAGCCGCCGTGGTCAAGCAAAAATCGTACCAGTTTCCTCGGTAAAACACAAAAATCTCGGTTTTTTCGCGTTTTTCGGCGGTTTCGGGGCCCCGGTCGGCCCCGGCGCCCGGTCGCCCGGGGCGCGGGGTCAGGTGAGCCCGGCGATCTGCTTCGCCGCCTCGGCGGGGACGAGGGCGTATTCGAGCGGTTCCATGGTGTGGGTGGCCCGCCCCTGCGAGAGGGAGCGCAGGGTGGTCGAGTATCCGAAGAGCTCGGCGAGCGGGACCTTGGCGTCGATGGTGCGCAGGTCGCCGGCGAGGCCCATGTCCATGATGTCGGCCCGGCGCCCGTTCAGGTCGGTGAGCACGTCGCCGACGTAGGGTTCGGGGACGATGATCTCGACCTTCATGATGGGCTCGAGCAGGGACATCTCGGCCTGGTCTCCGGCCTGCTGCATGCCGCGTGCGGCGGCGGCCATGAAGGCCTGGTCGGACGAGTCCTCGGAGTGGAACGATCCGCCGAGGATGGTGACGCGGAGGTTGATGACCGGGTAGCCGGCGAGCAGGCCGCCGCTGCAGGCGTCGCGGATCCCGTCCTCGATGGCGCCGAAGTACTCGCGGGGGATGTCGCCCTCGCGGACCTCGTTGACGATCTCCGGCCCGGCCAAGCTGTCGGCGGGCTCGATGCGGAGGGACACGTGGCCGTACTGGCCGCGCCCGCCGGTCTGGTGGATGTACTTGCCCTCGACCTCGACGGGTTCGAGGAAGGTCTCGCGGTAGGCGACGCGCGGCGGGCCGACGTTGGCGCCGACGGTGAACTCGCGCTGCATGCGGTGGATGATCACTTCGAGGTGGAGCTCGCCCATGCCGCTGATGATGGTCTGCCCGGTCTCGCTGTCCACGTGGCGGTGGAACGTGGGGTCTTCTTTCTCCAGTTGGGCGAGCACCTCGGAGAGGCGCTGCCGGTCGGCCATGGTCTTCGGCTCGATGGCCTGGGCGATGACCGGGTTGGGGAAGCGCATCTGTTCGAGGATGATGGGGTGTTCCCTGGTGCAGAGGGTGTCGCCGGTGCCGGTGAACTTGAGCCCGACGGCGGCGACGATGTCGCCGGGCAGGGCCTCGTCGACGGCGGTCCGGTCGTCGGCGTGCATCCGCCAGATCTGGTTGGCCCGCTCGACCCGGTCGCGCGTGGCGTTGTAGATGCGGACGCCCGCGCGGAGGACGCCGGAGTAGACGCGGACGTAGGTGAGCTCGCCGAACCGGTCGGCGGCGAGCTTGAAGGCGAGGGCGGCGAGCGGCTCGTTCTGGCTCGGCTCGCGGACGACCTCCTCCTGGGTCTCCGGGTGGACGCCCTTCGTCGGGGGCACGTCCACCGGCGAGGGCAGCAGGTCGCAGATCGCGTCGAGCAGCGGCTGGATCCCCTTGTTCTTCAGAGCCGAGCCGCAGAGGACGGGGGTCACGCGGGCGGCGAGGGTGGCCTCGCGGGCGCCGGCGACGAGGTCCTCCTCGCCGGGCATCCGGTCGTGCACGTAGTGCTCGGCCACGATGTCGCTGTGCTCGGCCAGCGTCTCGATCATCTCCTCGCGGTGCAGCTCGGCCTCGGTGCGGAGGGCGTCGGGGATCTCCTCGTAGTGGTAGGTGGCGCCGAGCGATTCGGAGTCGTAGACGATGGCCTTCATCCGGATCAGGTCGATCTGGCCGCGGAGCTCGTCTTCCTGCCCGTAGGGGATCTGGAGGGGGAGCGGGACCGCGCCGAGCCGGTCGCGGACGGAGGCGACGGCCTTGTCGAAGTCGGCCCCGGGCCGGTCGAGCTTGTTGATGAACGAGATGCGGGGGATGCGGTAGCGGTCGGCCTGGCGCCAGACGGTCTCGGACTGGGCCTGGACGCCGGCCACGCCGCAGAAGACGGCGACGGCGCCGTCGAGGACGCGGAGGCTGCGCTCGACCTCGGCGGTGAAGTCCACGTGCCCGGGCGTGTCGATGATGTTGATGAGGAAGTCTTTCCAGGAGCAGGTGGTGGCGGCCGAGGAGATGGTGATGCCGCGTTCGCGTTCCTCGGCCATCCAGTCCATGACCGCGTTGCCGTCGTGGACCTCGCCCATGCGGTGCTCGACGCCGGTGTAGAAGAGCACCCGCTCGGTGATGGTCGTCTTGCCGGCATCGATGTGGGCCATGATGCCGATATTGCGTTTTTTGCTGTAGGCCGTCGTCATGTCGTTTCCTGCGGCGAGCTCAACGGAAGGCGCCTGACAGAACCTGGTGGAGCAGGCATTCTTGCCTGCTGCGCGGCAGACAGGAATGTCTGCCCCACCGTTTCCCTGGGCTTTCCGAGTCTCATCGGTCCGATGGTACGACGCGAGCCGGCCGCGGGTTCGGCGGCCGGCTCGCGCCGGTGGACGGTCGGGTTACCAGGCGAAGTGGGCGAAGGCCTTGTTCGCCTCGGCCATCTTGTGGATGTTGTCGCGCACGGTCATGGCGGCGCCCTCGCGGTTGTAGGCGGCGGCGAGTTCGTTCGCCAGGCGGCGGTACATGGGCTGGCCGGACCGGTTGCGGCAGGCGTCGATGATCCAGCGGATGGCGAGGCTGAGCCGCCGCTTCTGGGTCACCGGGGTGGGGACCTGGTAGGTCGCGCCGCCCACGCGGCGGGACCGGACCTCGATGTCCGGCTTCACGTTCTCCACCGCCTTCTCGAACACCTCCAGCGGGTCGGCGCCGTTCATCCGACGGCTGATCTCGTCGAGCGCCTGGTACATGATCTTCTCGGCGACGCCCTTCTTGCCGTCCCGCATGATCGCGTTGATGAACTTGGCGACCAGCCGGCTGTGGTACTTGCTGTCCGGTTTGAG
>JAWODX010000187.1:0-2611 GCA_046483085.1 Planctomycetota bacterium | reverse complement strand
ATGAGCCGGCTCGGCTACCGCACGTTCGGCATCGGCAAGTTCCACTGCCACCCCTGGGATGAGGACGTCGGCTACGAATACCAGACGCACAGCGAGGAGGGCTACGGCTCGCCCGAGCAGCGGTTGGCCGACGGGTTCGGCGGGTTCATCGCCCGCGAACATCCCGAGTTCGCCCACGTCGAGCAGCTCCAGGGCGAGCGGACCGAGATGTACTACATGCCACAGACCAGCCCGCTGCCCGCCGAGATCACCGTGGAAAACTGGGCCGCCGACCGCGCCATCGAACAGCTCGAGCTCGACGACGACCGCCCGTACTTCGGGCTCGTCTCGTTCATCGGCCCGCACCCCCCGTTCGCACCGCCCGTCCCGTACAATCGCCTCTACGACCCCGACCGGATGCCCGACCCCGTGTGCGGCGACGAGGCCGTCGATCACATGGACGAGCAGATCCCGTGGATGAACGAGATCATCTGGGCCGAGGACATCAGCACCGCCCAGGCCCGCGTGCTCAAGGCGCGGTACTACGGCGAGATCACCTACATCGACGCCTGCATCGGCCGGATCATGGACGCCGTCGAGCAGCGCGGCGACGCCGAGAACACCCTGGTCTGCTTCTACTCCGACCACGGCGACCATCTGGGCGACCACCACGCCTGGCAGAAGGAGAGCTTCTTCGAGGCGTCCTGCCACGTCCCCTTCCTCGTGAGCTGGCCGGCCCGGCTGCCGGGCGGCGTCCGCCGCGACGAGCTCGTCACCCTCACCGACCTGTTCGGGATGGCGACCAGCGCCGCCGGCGAGCCGGAGTTCCGCGACGGGATCGACGTGCTCGGCCTGATCGACAGCGACGCCGAACCGCGGGAGCACGTCGTCGGCCTCTACGGCCAGCCCGGCACCCGGCGGTTCAAGATCATGGTCCGCGACGACGACTGGAAATACATCTTCCTCGCCAACGGCGGGCGCGAACAACTCTTCCACGTGACCGAAGACCCCGACGAGCTCGACCAGCGGATCGACGCCGAGCCCGAGGTCGCCGAACGGCTGCGGCGCGCGGCGATCGACTACCTCGCCGGTTCGCCCGGCGCCTGCGCCCTCGAAGGCGGCGAGCTCCGCGCGTTCCCCTTCGAGGCCCGGCCGAGGAAGCGGATCCACCAGTTCAGCGGTGACCTCGGCGTGACCGACTTCCCCGACCACCCCGCCGACGTACTGGACTCCGCCTGACAGGTGTTCCCGGCCGACACCCGGACCGGCCCACAGGCAGGCATGCCGCCCGCCCGGACGCCGGGGGGACATGGCCGGGGCGCCGTCTCTTCCTGAAGAAATCGAATGAGGGGAGTCTCCCCCCGTGCGCGGGACGGGCCCCGGCGATGATCGGCGCAGTCACTGCCATGGCGGAGTCTCCCCCCGTGCGCGGGACGGGCTGTGGCGGGGACGGATCAGGCCGCGGCGGCGCGAGCCTGTTCCTGCCTCACCGTCTCGACGGACAACGTGCTGTTGCAGTCGGGGCAGTGCCAGAGCTCGACCGGTGGGAGCGAGCCGAGCTTCTGCACAGAGTGGAGCGTGCCCGCTCGTGGTGACAGGTTTGTCTGGGCGCCATGATGCGTTCCTCCGGTATCAGCGCCGCCGTTTCCGCTTCAGGCCGAGCAGTGCCAGGCCGAGCAGCGACAGCCGGGCCGGCTCGGGGATGGGCGGGACGGTCTCTTGGGTGATGAACAGCCGTGGGGCGTCCGAGGGGTCGTCGGGCGTGTATTCCGTGCTGTAGTACCGGGCGTAGATGTCGCTGCTCTCGCGCATCACGATGGTGATCGCGGCGTCGTCCTCGGTGTAGTCGCTGTACTCGGGGTACTGGCCGAGCGCCCACTGAATCAATTCCGTGACGTCGAGGTCCATATCGTAGGTGGTGGGGTCCTTCTGGATGCCGACGGCGACGTCGCCGAGGAAGCGCGTTTTGGCGGCGGCGGTAGATCCCTCATCAAGGAACGTCGCTCCGCTGCCGCACTTCGGGGCATTGTTCCAGGTGATGTCCAGCTCGGGCGTGTTGCTGCCGGTCCCTGTGCCCTCGGGCAGGGTGGCCGGGTCCCAGTCCTCGCTCTCGGGCATGATGGCGAACACCTTGAGTGTCTGGCCGTAGTTCGAGTTTCGATAGCCAAGGTCCATTTCCAGGCGCGCCTCCGTGACCGCCGCCGTGGGGTCCAGCCCCGCGAGGTCGAAGTGGAGATAGGGCTTGCGCTTGTGGCCGGTCCTGCGGACCCAGAGATCGGTCGACCCGCCGAAGTTATAGTCGGTCTGTGAGCCGTAGTTGTTGTTCACGTAGCTGTCCGCATCGGTCACGACCGTGGCCTCGATCACGTCCGCCGTTGCGATGCCCGCCAGCCCGAGCACCAGAGCCGTCACAACTGCCATTCCAGCACACTTCTTCAACATTGTGCGTCTCCTTTCTTCGAGCGGTCAGTCGTCAGCTTTCAGCTATCAGCAACTCACGGGTAGCTCCCGGCTGCGAACTGCCAGCCCCTCTCTTTCTTTCCAGGAACCGTTCACAAGTGACCAATAACGGGTGAGGGACGTTACCGAGCACTTTGCGGGTTTGGGTTTCATAGAGCCCGGTGGAATCGAT
>JAWODX010000156.1:0-2973 GCA_046483085.1 Planctomycetota bacterium | reverse complement strand
TCGTCCTGCCCGTCGGCATCTCGTTCTATACGTTCCAGACGATGAGCTACACCATCGACATCTACCGCGAGCGGATGCGGCCGGTCCGCGGCTGGATCGGTTTCCTCGACTTCGCGCTCTTCGTCGCGTTCTTCCCCCAGCTCGTCGCCGGCCCCATCGAGCGGGCGTCCGCGCTCCTGCCGCAGATCCGCAACCGGCGCCGGTTCTCCGGCGGGCAGTTCGGCGACGGCCTCCACCTCATCTTCTGGGGCCTGGTGAAAAAGGTCTTCGTGGCCGACAACCTGGCGCTGTACGTCGACAAGATATTCGACCCGGGCGCCGACCCGGCCGGCTTCGCTGTCATCGCCGGCGTCTGGATGTTCGCGTTCCAGATCTACTGCGACTTCTCCGGCTACTCCGACATCGCCCGCGGGGCCGCCAAGTGCATGGGCATCGAGATCCGGCTCAATTTCAACCACCCCTACATCGCGACCAGCCCCCGCGAGTTCTGGCAGCGGTGGCACATCAGCCTGTCGACGTGGCTCCGCGATTACCTCTACATCCCGCTGGGCGGGAACCGGCACGGCACGGCGAAGACGTATCGGAACCTGTCGCTGACCATGCTGCTCGGCGGCCTGTGGCACGGGGCGCAGTGGAACTTCGTCTTCTGGGGCGCGTATCACGGCGTCGTGCTCATGCTCCACCGGGCGCTGCGGCCGGTCCTCGAGCGCCTCCGCGTGCCGCTCGCCGCGCCGGTCCGCTGGGCCTGGCACGGGGTCCAGATGCTGTTCATGTTCCACGTGGTCTGCCTGGGCTGGCTGTTCTTCCGGGCGAAGCAGCACAGTGCGGCAGAGATCTGGGAGCTGGTGCGGCGGGCGTTCACGCTCGCCGGCGAGGTCGACGGGTCGCTCGCCCTGCCGCTGCTCACGTATGCCGGGCCGCTGATGCTCGTGGACCTCGCGCAGATCCTCGCCGGCCGCGAGGAGATCCACCGCGTACAGCGGGTCCCCGACTGGGTGAAGTGCGCCGCCTACTCCGTCTTCTTCTACCTGTTCGCGTACCACGGCGCGACGGCCGAGAGCTTCATCTACTTCCAGTTCTGAGGGCGGAATGCCGACCAGACGAAACATCCGGATCGCTCTCAAGTGGATCGGGCTGGCCGCCCTGTTCCTCGTCGTCCTGGAGCTGTGCGCCCGGGTGGACGACCGGCTCCGGTGGGGCGCCCCGGTCGTCGGCCACTACTCGCACCGGCTGCTGACCGTCGAGGACGAGCGGGGGATTCACAGCCGGCCGGGCGCCCGGTTCGAGAAGTGGGAGCTGGACGAGCACGGCTTCCGCCAGATCCCCGGCGGGCCGCAGATCACGATGCAGAAGCCCGAGGGGGTGGTCCGTGTCGCGGTGCTCGGCGCGTCGGAGACGTTCGGGCTGTACGAGAGCCCGGGCAAGGACTTCCCCGCCCAGATGCAGGCGATGCTCGACGAGGCGGACCCCGGCCGCTACCAGGTCCTCAACGTCGGCTGCGCCGGGATGACCTTCCCGCGCTTCACTCACTACTTCGGGGTGTGGGTCTCGCGGTTCGATCCGGACGTGGTGGCGATCTATCCGACGCCGGCGAGCTACCTGGCGGTGGAGCCGCCGGCGTCGCGCATCGAGCCGGGCACCGGCCCGCCGGAAGAGCTGCCGGAGAACCTGCGGCTGGCCCGGAAGACGAAGGTCCTGCTGCGGCGGTTCCTCCCCCCGAGCTGGCAGGCCGGGTGGCGGCGCCGGGCGCTCGACGAACTCGTCGAGCAGCAGGGCGGCGACGACTGGCTCTGGCACGAGGCCCCGCCCGAGCGGGTCCGCCTCTTCCGCGAACACCTGGAACAACTGGTCGACACGATCGAGCGGTCCGGCGCCCGCGTCGTCCTCGCCACCCACGCGAACCGGTTCCCCGCCGATCGGGAGAAGTGGACGACCGCCGACAGGCTCCACATGGTTCGCTGGCGCCAGGCATACGGCCGGCCGAGCGCGGACGGACTGCTCGACATGGAACGGGAGGCGAACCGGGTCGTCCGCGAGATCGCAGGGGAGCACGGCGGGGCCGTGGCGGACGTCGCCTCGGCGGTCCCGCCGACGTCGAATCCGCCGCCGGGTTCGGGCGAAAAGCCGAAGCCGCATTTCGCCGACTTTGCCCACTTCACCGACGCGGGGGCCCGGCTGGCCGCCCGCGCGTTCGTCGAGAAGATCCTGAGCCGGTCAGCCCGGTGACCCGGCGCCGCCCGGCTTCACCCCCCAGGCGAGAAGGAAGTCGGCCTCGAAGCCCTCCTCCTCGATGACCTCGACGTGCACGCCTTCGGCAAACTCGCGGAGAAGCCGGGCGAGCGACCGGGTGTCGTAGGCGTTCAGGTGCTCGACCGTGTCCTCGGGGCGGAGGTCTTCGTTCGGGGTGGAGAGGATGATGGTGCCGCCCGGGCGGGTGACGCGCGCGATCTCGCGCAGGGTGCGTTCCGGCCGGCTCAGATGCTCGATCAGCTCGGTCGCGACGACGGCGTCGAAGCTCGCGTCGTCCAGCGGTACCTCCGGGAGGGTCGCGACCACGCCGTGCATCCCTTTCGTCTCGACCATCTCGATCGCCTTCGGCGAGATGTCGAGCCCGGTGCATGCGCAGCCCTTCCGGTCGCGCAGCATTTCGAGGAGGATGCCGACGCCGCAGCCGACGTCGAGCACGCGGGCCCGCGGCTCGACGAGCTCGCAGATGCGGGCGAACTTGTTGGGGAACCGGCACCACCGGGCGCCGTCCGGCCCGACCTCCTCCCACTTCCGGTCCATCCTTCCCCCTCAGCGGGTTCTTGCTGAAATCATCCCTGATGCAGTCGGCATTAAAGCCGATCAGATGCCAGTGCCTTGAAAATAATTTCTGATTGGTGGTAATAATATTAACATCCGATTTGTCAGCCCAATCTCTGAATTCTGCTGTGAACCGGTCTCCTTCATCCTCTTCCTTATTTTCGGTTT
>JAWODX010000124.1:0-4233 GCA_046483085.1 Planctomycetota bacterium | reverse complement strand
GTGATGGTCGACATGTCCTCCGTGCCCGACCAGACCGAGGTCACGGCGTAGTAGTGGCCGCCGCCCTTCTTCGCGGTGTGCACGTACAGCCCTTCGCCCGGCGTCAGCGCCGTGCCGTCCCCCACGCGGAACGTGGGGATGGTCGAGGTCATCACCTCTTTCTGGTTGGTGAACTCGCCATGGAACGAGGTCGCGTAGACGTCGGTGTCGAAGCCCGAGAGCGGCTTCACCTCGGCCAGCAGCTTGGCTTGGTGGATGTTCGCGGGCGTGATCTTCGCGGTGTGGCGATAGACGCGATAGCAGACGTCCGGCACCTTGCGGACGCGGTAGATCTTGACGCTGCGCCCGCCGGACCGCCAGGCGAGCCCCTGGATGTCGCGGATGGTCTGGTGCCGCACGGCGGGATGGTTCGACAGGTCGTGCGCGCCCTTCCCCGGACCCTCGGCCATCGTGTCGCCGCGCTCGGCGAACTTCGTCACCCAGATCACGTCCTTGGCCTTGGGGTGATAGGGCTTGACCTCGCGCCAGATCACGAAGGTCTGGCCGTTCGCGTGCACCGCCCGCAGGCCGCCGACCTGCTGGCCGGGCTTCTCGACCTCGCCCTCGTACATCACATCCAGAGACGTCCGGGTCGCCTTCAGGTTCTCGAACTGCACCGCCACCAGCCCCAGGTTCTTCGCCGGGTCTTTGACCCAGGCGCGGACCGCGTCGGTCACGTCGAACGACCGATACCACGGCGCCTCCAGGGCCAGCCGCTTACCGGTCCAGCCCGGCACGCCCCGGGCGCCGAGCTTGTCGACCATGTAGACCCGCACCGGGTTCACCGGCTGGCCGCGGTCGGTCGTGCAATGCAGCGAGGCGTGATGGATCTTTGCGTCCTTCGGCAGCGCGGACAGGTCGAACACCAGCCGCGTTCCCGCGCTGGTGGAGATGACCTTGAGCGTCCCGGGATGCGTGGCCGAGGCCCCGCGCCCCGCCCAGCGCTCGCGAACCGTCCCGCCGTCGGCGATACCAAAGGCCGCAAGCGTTGCCAGCATCAGGAAGATTGTTCGTGTGCTCTTCATTGCGCCTTGCCCTCCTCGGCCGCGGTCACGATCAGCCGACAGCTCCCCACGTTCAGCTTCACGCCCGGGAGCACCAGCAGGCCGTCATCGCCGACCTTGCCCGCGCCCTTCTGGACCTCCGTCTTGCCGTCGGCGCTCATCAGCCGCCAGGCGCACGCCTTCCCCTTGACCACCCGGAACTTCTGCAATCGATACACCGCCACGTCGGCCGTAATGTTCCCGCGCCCGACGTTCCGAACCGTCGCCTCATACCGGTCGGCCGTGTCGGCCACCTCGGCCCATCGCAGCGCGGTGTTGATCGTGCCCATCCGGCCGCTCTTCACCACTTTCAACTCGGCCGGCGACGAGAACGCGAGCATGCTCTTGTCCTTCCGCACGTCCAGCCGCACCGCGGTCGGGTAGGTCGCGTTCATCGACACCGGGATCAGGCGCGCTCCGGCCCAGGTGAAGCTGGCGATCAGCGGCGCGCGCCGCTCCATCATCACCGCGAAGAACTCGCGAGCGTTCACGTTCTTGTACTCCGAGTTCGACGTCATCGTCACCAGCGGAAGCCCCAGCGTGGTCGGTCGCTCCTTGATCATCCGGATCAGGTTCAGCTCGTCCCACACGTCCCGGCCGGTGTCGGTCTTGATCTTCCACTCGAGCTTGCCCCAGATCGGCTCGCAGGTCTTCGCCACGCGTTTCCAGTACCGGTGCGCGGGCCGCGCCACGCGGGCGTAGTCCGTCGCCGGATGGCCCGCCAGCACCATGTTGAACACGCCGGGATGCCGCAGGCCGATGTGCAGCGCGCCGCTGCCCGAGGCGCCGACCTGCACGCCGGTCACCAAGATTCGCTTCCGGTTGACCGGCCACTTCCGGCAGGCCCACTCGACGAACGCCAGCAGCCGCCGCTCGGTGTAGGGCTGGACGATACCTTGCTTGAACGACTTGAGCGTGCCCAGCGACTCGTGATAGCCGTACCACCACGACGCGATGGGGAAGTCGTGCGGGCAGAGCACGATCCCCTCGGGGTCGATCCGATAGATTGTCCGCCAGTATGAATGCCCGTTCTGGTGCAGGTTCAGCTCGAGCGACGGCTCTTCACCCGCCGCATCGGGCACGCCCACCGACCAGTTGTAGTACTGCGACGGCCGGTGCGTGTACGGCGGGGCCAGCCAGCGCACGTAGTGCAAACGCTTCTGCTTGTAGTTGAACCGCGTCATCTTCGGCATCGTGCGCTGGAGGACCGGCTCGCCAATGCCGGCCTCCTCGGAGACCGACGCGGTGTTCGCGCCGCCGACGTCGCGCGTGTTCTGCACACCGTCGATGCAGGTCACCACCGCGTAATACGCCTTGCCCTTCATTCCCGGGGTGTGGACGTACAGGCCCGTGGCCCGAGGCAGCGCCGCGGCGCCGTCCGCGATCACCAGCCGGTCGATCGGACAATCGAGCCCCCACTTGCCGTCGAGGCGCGCCTGGCCGAACGGGTTGCCGTGGCCGGTGACCAGGCCGTTCGCGTGCTCGATGTAGAGATCGACCGGCCGGTCGACGTTCCGGCCGTTGATGTTCCAGCACGAAAGCGGCTTCACGCGCGCGATCAGTTCCGCGCTCACCAGCGTCTTCGCGGTGATCGGGCGGTCGCTGCGATAGACGCAGTAGCGCACGCGCCGCTTGGCGTCGAGGCCGTCAAGCACGCCCTTGATCGCGCCCCAGGTCGCGGTGTCGGTCTGGACCAAGTCTTCGATCTCGCGCCAGGTTATAAAGGTCTGCCCCGCGCGGTGCACAGCCTTGACGTCTTTGACCTGCGGCGGGACGGCCGCGGGGACGCCCTCATATGTTATGCCCAGGCACGCCGTGGCGGGGTCGATCAGCGGCGCGGCGGTCAGCAGGAAATCGACGGTCGGCTTGCCGGCCCGGGCGCGGACCGCGCGGGTCGCGTCCAGCCGGTCGAACCACGGGCCGAGTATCTCCAGCGGCTCGCCCGACGCCTTCGCCTTGCCGCCGTCCTTGAACGCACCCGAGAGCGCGTGCACCTCGATGCTCGTCGCCGCCTCGTCCATCAGGCCGTTCACCTTCACCGTGCGGAACAGCTGCAGCTCGGCGCGGACGACCTTCATGTCCTTCGGCAGCGCGGACAGGTCGAACCGGACCACGCGCTGGCCGTCGGCCGTGGCCAGCAGCTCGGCCGACCTGGCTTCTTCGACCTTTTCCACAACCTTGGGCACCGCCGGCGGGTTCCCGAATACCAGCTTGCCGAACCGGCCGGGCACGTCGTAGTCGTTCCGCATCGGCGGCGACCACGCGTTGTTCTCGCCGCGCCGGCCCGCGTGGCGCGTGCGGTAGAAGTTCGCCCGCCAGGCGCGGGGCGCGCCCTTCCCCACACCGAGGTCCAGGAACGGGATCACCAGCTCGACCGACCAGCCGTCTTTGTCAATGTGAACCGCGTGTTTCGCGCCGGAGTTCCACTTCTTGTTGCCGCGGCCCTTCGAGTCGTACAGCGCGCCGCCGGCGCTGACCGCGAACTGGTAGTAGGTCCTGCCCGATGGCAGGAGGAATATTTCGACCGAGTCGTCGCTGTACGCCGGACCGTCGCGCCGCGTCACCTTGTGCACCAGGCCCTTGATGTTCGGCTCCGACATCCGCATGCCGATGATGATCTGCCGGTCCTTGTGCAGCACCAGCGCCTCGGCCGCCGCGCTCGGGCGCCCGCGTCCGTTCATCGTCCCGATGGGCAGCACCTGGGCCTTGGCCCAGGCCGCGTCGTCGAGGCGTCCGTCGACCTTCACGTCGTTCGGCGCTTCGACCACGTAGCCGGTCGGTGTCGGTGCAGCGGGGCGTTTCGCCGACGGCCCCCGCGCCGCCGGGCGGCCCAGCCGCACGGTCGTGATCTCCGCCTCGACCGCCTGGCAGCCGAACAGAAGCGCCGCCATAGACAAAGCAGTCCACCCGGTCCACATTCGCAGTAAGTTCATGGCGCTCCCTTTACTCAACAGGATACTGGTCGAGTAGCTCAGCCATTCGGCTTTCGCCCTCACAGATCCGAGCGTGCGGCTTTCCCGCACTCGGCTCCTCCCGGAGGTCACCCGAACCGGCCACGGAGACTCACACGGGGACGAGTAATGGTCGGCACGGGCAAGGGGAAGCGCTCCAGGTACTCACCGAACCGGTCCCAGGTCAGTCGGTGCCGCTG
>JAWODX010000063.1:0-12676 GCA_046483085.1 Planctomycetota bacterium | reverse complement strand
CGATTTGACCGTGCAGGAAGACAGGGACAATCCCCAGCCAGGGTATCTCACCGATGCACAGTCACTCCTAGAGCAGACTAAGTTGTATCTCAAGGAGAAGACAATAGAAGTAGACAACTATGAGGATATACCACGCTATGTAAGGTACGAAGTCGAGGTCGCCTTGCGTGATGACATCCTTGAACGCTACGACAACTCCTCATATCATAATGAGGATATAATTCATAATACACTCTTGGACTACGGGTTCAAGATTAAAGATTAAACATATGGGAGCAAGAGCATCAGTATCATTTCAGAATGGCAAAATTTGGCCACCAGAAAAATCAATAGTAATCTTTTCACACTGGGGAGGAGTAGAGTTCCACCAAGAAGCTAAAGATTACTTAAAAAATCTGAAACAAGACATTAAAGACGGAAAGGTAAGTCCTATCTACCCTCTGGGAAGATTAGAGCCCAATACTGTAGCGATAGACTTTATAAGGCATATCACAAAAGGCCTAGAACGCGTAGAAAGCGATTTGTATCTTGGGAAAGATGAAAGCGACGGAGATAATAGCGATTACGGACATCTCAGCCTGGAACTGGAAGACGGAGAAGATCAAAGCAAAACAGAAGTAAATCTGAATACAAACTTGATTGTAAGCAGAGAAGATATAAAAGAACTGAAAAAGAGATATAATGAAGCCGTAAAAAACGGAGAAGAAGTATTCGAATTTCAGAGGCAGCAGATACTTACCACCTATGCAAAATACCTGATAGAGTACCTGGAAAATCTAAGAATAATATAGAAAGAACTGAAGCTATTATCCCATAAACATATCCTTTTGTGTAACGTGATGTCAGGCGGCGGATCACCCGCCGCAGCGTCCTCACAATCGGTTCCGGGACCCCCTCCGCGCTCGTCCCCCTCGGGGCGACCGTCGCTTGACTCATGCCAACCCCACTTTCTTCCGGACAATCCATTCGTTGGTTGCCAGGACCACCATTATAAGCAGCAGCGGCCAGGAGTTCCAAACCAAATACGGCCGCGGCTCGAGCACCTCGCGGGTGCCGGGCCCGAACCGCTCGATCAGCCCGGCGGCCGCCGCCGGCCGCGTCACCGCACCGCCGGTCAGCCGGGCCGCCCGCTCGGGCACCCGCCGGTCGGCCGACAGGTCGATCAGCTCCGACGTGCGCTCCGGCAGGACCATCACCTCCCAGTCGACCTTGCCGGCGCCCTCGGCGGCGAGGATCTGGTCGGCCTCCCGGCTCGCCAGCTCGATCCGATACCGCCCGCCCGGCGGGAGCGCCCCGGGCGCGATGACCGTCTCGTACCGCCCCGCCGACGGCGCCGTGCAAGCCAGCCTCTGGAACAGGACGTGCTGCCCGTCCTGGTACACGTGGATCCCGGCGTCGTCGGTCACGACGGGCGCCCGGTCGGGCCCGATGATCTTCGCCTGGACGGGGATCGCCTCGTCCGGGCCGTACAGGGCGCGGCTGGTCCCGAGCTGGACCCGGTCGGTCCCCGCCTGGAGCTTGTCGGGCCGGGCCCACCGCATCACCTGCCCCCAGAACTTGTGGTGGTAGGTGTCGCCGACGCGATAGCGGAGCCGCCAGGTCCGGTCGAACGTGAGCATCATCACCTTCCCCGGCGGCCGGTTCTGGATCACGACCAGGGCGTGGTCCCGCTCGAACGCCCGGCGGGCCTTCTCCCGCTGCTCGGCGCGCACGCGGCCCACCGCCTCGTCCGCCTGGTAGAGGCCGGGCCGCTCCTCGGGCATGGCGTAGGCGAGCACGGTCGCCTCCTTGCGGGCCGAGGTCCCCGGATGCCGCCACCGGACGACGGGCCGGGCGTCCCACAGCCGGACGTTCTCCTCGCGCACGTCGCTCTGCCGGGTGACGACGTGGTCCCGGCCGGCGCGCGTCAGGGCCACGTAGAAGCCGGGCTCCGGCGCGGTGAAGAGGAAGTCCTGCGCCGGCTCGAAGCGGACCGGCAGCAGCTCGCCGAGCTCCGAGCCGCCGTACGCGTGCGGCATGTGGCGCGGCCCGGCGATGAAGATCAGGGTCCCGCCCCGCTCGCCCACGAACTTCTTCAGGATCGCCACCTGCTCCTCGTGCAGGACGGTCGGCGATACGTCCCCGATCAGGATCACGTCGAACCGGAGCCACTGTTCCTCGGTCGCGGGGAGGGCGGTCGCCTCGCCCTGGCCCTCCTCGGCCAGGGCGACGGACGCCGCCAGCTCCGGCCGCTTCGCGTCGGTGATCCAGTCCGGCTGGAGCAGCACGTGCTGGAGCTGGACCGTCTTGTCGCGGCCGACGAACAGGTTGCGGAGGTAGCGGAACTCCCAGCGGGGGCGGCCCTCGATGATCAGCAGGTTGGTGCGGGCCCTGGTCACCGCCACGTTGACCGGCCGCACGTTGTTGTGGGTGGTCACCTCGCCCTCGAACTGCTCCACCTCGATCCGGTAGGCGCGGATACCCGTCTCCGTCGGCGTGTCGGCCAAGTTGGCGATGGTCCGGAAGTGGTCGGCGGGCACTCGCAGGCTCTGCTCGGCGAGCTGCTCTTCGCCGCACAGGAGCTTGACGTGTACGTCCTTGCCGCGCAGGCCGTCGAACTTCAGCCCGACTTCCATCACGAGCCGGTCCTCGGCGAACACCGCGCGGGGGGCGACGACGCCGGTGACCGCGGCGTCGAACGGCGGCTCGCGGCTGCCCACGAGCACGGTGCAGACGGGCGCGTCCTGGGCGCCGAGCCGGCGGGCCACCGGCTCGACGTCGGCCTTCGTGTTGTGTCGGCCGTCGGTGAGGACGAGGACGCCGGCCAGCTTGCCGGGCGGGACGTCGGCCGCGGCGCGCCGCAGCGCGGCCGCGAGGTCCGTGGCCTCCTGCCCCGGCCCGTCGTCGACCGGCTCGGTCGCGTCCTCTTCCAGGTAGCCCGGCTCGATCGCCTCGGCTTCCGCCGAGAACCGGTATGCCTTGAGCCCATACGTTTCGCCGAGCGTGCGGACCAGCGGGGGCCGGTCGCCCCGCTGCGCGGTCAGGACGGCGCGGGCGATGGCACAGCGCGGCGTACGGGCGGCGGCGTCCAGCCCGCGCCGGGTCTCCTCGGGGAGCGATCGGACATAGGCGGCGTCGACCTCGCCGGCCAGGACCGGCCATCGGGCGAGCAGGCCGAGGAGGGCGACGCGGGCGTCGCGGACCCGGGCGAGAAGCTCGCGGTACCGCCGCACGGTCTCCTCGTCGCCGTCGTCGTCGAGCGTCCCCGCCGCCTTCTTCAGCTCGTCCCGCACGCCGTCCAGCGCGGCCCGCGCGTCCTCGATGTTCTTCCGCGTCCGCGGCGCGAAGTCCAGCCCGCTGTCCTCCGCCTTCGCCAGGCGCTCCCGGGCCGCGCCGATCGCCCGCTGCGACTCGGCGAACAGGTCCCGCATGCCGCCGGCGTGGCTCTTCAGTTGGCGGCGAAGCGTGCTGAACGACGCGTCGTGCAGGAGGGCCAGCAGGTCGACCTGGCCGCCGAGCTTCTCGCTCACCCGCCTGAGCGGCAGGAGCGCCGCCTCGAGCCGGTACGGGCGCTCGACGAGCCCCGGATGGAAGACCTCGGCGAGGCCGAGCTTCTCGGATGCGGTGAGCTGCGTGTCCGCGATCCGCATCGACGCCGATTCGTCGAGCAGCACCGCGACGTACCGGTCGATCTGCCGCCGCTCGTCCCACGAGAAGACCGGCTGGACCAGCATGAAGACGACGAGCAGCGCGAGCACCAGGCGGATGGCGACCAGCCCGATCCCGGCCCGGCGCGAGACGCGCTCGCGCTCCAGCCGGTACAGGGCGAGGACGATCTCGACCGCGGCGCCGCCGAGCAGCGACGGGATCCAGATCGGCCACGGGTTCTCGAAGAGGAGGAACCGGCGCAGCGCGTTCAGGGCGAGCCAGACGGCGACGCCGCCCACGCCGACTCGGAGGATGAACAGGCCGAGCCGCCCGGCCTTTGATTTCGGGCGCGAGAGGAAGAGGTGCGAGGCGATCCACGCGGCGGTCGCCGCGCCGGCCATCGCGATGACGACCGGCGTCACCACCGTGTCCGGAAGCATGCCCGGATGGACCACCTCTGCGCTCATCTCGACTCCGCGTTCAGTTGCCGATCTCCAGCATCTCGCGGGCCCGCCTGCGATAGTCGACCGGGTCGACGGCGCCGGAATCGAAGCGGACGGCCTGCACGTCCCCGGTCCGGCGCTGCCGGGCGACCCAGCGGCTCAACGCGATCTCGGCGAGCAGGGCGACGAGGACGGCGACGGCGAGGTACTTCCAGAGCTCCTTGCCGGGGATCCCGCCGCCGACCGCGGCCACGAGCTGTTCGACCGAGTCGGGCTGGAACAGGTCGACGTGCTGGGCCGCCTGGTTCAGCTCGGCGGGGGACAGTTCGACGAGCCGGCTCTCGCGCACGTCGGCGGTGACGGCGAAGGGGATGGTCCCCTCGCCGTCGAGCATGTCGAAGAACCGTTCCTTCAGCCCCTCGGGGAGGCGAATCCGATACAGGCCGGGTTCGGCGGCGTTTTTCACACAGACGAGGGCCGAGCGATCGTCGGGGGCGGCGACGGGGGCCTCGCTCTTCCTGCCGCCCGGCCGGATCACCTCGACCTGGCCGGCGGTGGCGAGGTCTTTTCCCATCGGCCGCCGAGGCCACAGGCATCGCCGGGGGACCAGCTCCTTCGACTGGCTGGGGCTCTGCCAGTAGAGGTTGATGGCGGGCGGCGATTTCGACCGGCGGAATTCGAGGCGGACGTCGTGGCGCCGGCCGGCCTGCAGCTTGGCGGTCCCGCTCCGCGCGTACTCGCGGCCCCGCTGTTCGCGCTTGTCGACGATCAGCGAATCGTCGATCCACAGCGCGGCCAGGCCGTTGGTGTGGACGGTGAACTCGAAGGGCTCGGTGTGGGGCGCGACGACCGACCCGGTCCAGCGGATGGAGGCGGCGTCCGCGCCGACGTCGGTCCGGCCGCGGCTGCTCCAGCGGAAGTCGATGCGCGGGTCGGTCCGCGTGAGCTTGTGGCGGGTGAACTCCTTGCCGAGGTAGTAGTCGCCGCGCAGGCCGTGCTCGGAGGCGGTCGAGGCGGTCACTCCCTGGACGAGCGGCACGCTGAGCTCGGCGGCGGGGGCGAAGTTCCATTGTGTGCGCCCCGGCTGGATGAGGTAATAGACCATCTCGTGGACGAGCGGGACGAACGACTTGAGCCCCGGGAGGTTGCTGTCGGACGCGTCGAGCGGGACGGCGCAGAGGAGGACGCGGCCCTGGCCGAGGTGGCGCTCGACGGCGAACGGGTCGCCGTTGTCGAGCATGCCGCAGAAGGCGACGCTCGCGTCGGCCCGGTCGGCCTCGAGCGTCCAGTAGGCGCCGAGCCGGGCCTCGTCGACGTCGGTCCCGCCGGCGAGCAGTTCGAGCGCCAGGTGGTCGAACGTCTTGGTGGCGGGCCGCGCGGGCTGTTCGTCCGGGCCGACGACGTTTCGTTTCGTCAGCCGGGCGGGGGTGACGGGCAGCTTCTGCTCGGTCGTCCACCGGGCGTAGAACGCCGGGTCGGCCCGGTCGCCGGCGGCGATGAGGAGCCCGCCGCCGCGGGCGACGAAGGCGGCGAGCCGCTCGGCGGCACTTCGCTCGCGGCTCCCCTTCGCCTTCTCGGGCAGGCGGGGCACGTTGGCGAGCACCACGACGCTGTACCTGGCGAAGTCGTCGACGGCGGCGATGTTCGGGGCGTCGACGACGTCGACCTGGACGAGGGTGCCGAGCCGGCCGCGCTCGGCCGGCCGGTCGGGGCTGGGGGCGAGGGCGGTCTTGATGTAGGAGGACGAGCGGTCGAGGAACCGGGGGCCGGGGTTGCCGTCGACGATGAGGACGGGGAGCCGTTCGATGGATCGGACGACGCAGAAGGCGGTGCTGTCGGCGGGCAGGTGGTCGTCGAGGCCGAGCCGGGCGCGGACGACGTGGAGTCCGCCGGTCTGGAACGGGTGGACGAACCGGGCGGTCTCGGCGCTGCCGGGCCGGAGCTGTCGGAGGGTCCGGCTGCCCGCGGGCTTCCCGCCGATTTCGAGGTGGACGCGGCACCGGCTGACGGCCTCGTGTCCGGTGTTTTCGACGGCGACCTTGACGGGGATCATTCGGTCGGGGCCGATGATCTTCTGGTCGATCTCGACGCGGGCGATGGCGGCGTTGCGCACCCGCTCGGGGAGCGGCAGGCGCCGGCAGATGACCCGCGGCCGGGTGGGCAGGTCGCCGAGGGTGTCGGCGAGGAACTCCCAGCGGCTCTCGTTCGAGGCGTCCCACCCGACGCGCTGGCGGTCGGTGATGAACACGATTTTCTTGGCGGGGTTCTGGCCCTCGGCGAGGGTGAGGCCGGCGGCGTTGAGCGCGTCCACGACGGCCATCGACCCGCCGGTCGGCGCGAGCGCATCGAGCCGCCGGGCGAGGTCCTCGCGGTCGACGAGCGGGGCGGGGGTCTTGATCTGCGGGACGGAGCCGGCGAGGATGATGCTCGCCGCGTCGCCCGGATGGAGCGCGTCGATGACGGCGCGTGCCTCGTCGACGGCGCGTTCGAAGTTCGTCCGGTCGCCGCGGCCGAGCCGCATGGAGACGGAGCCGTCGACGACGATGGCGACGTCCTGGTTGGTGCCGCCGCCGGTCCACCGGCGAAGCTGCAGCCAGCGCTCGCCGACGACCGCCACCGCGGCCAGGGCGACGAGCAGGAAGCTGAGGGTGTAGAGCAGCCATCGCCAGCCGTGGCGGCGCCAGAGCGCGGTGCCGGCGCCGAACGCGGCGGCGGCGAGGAGGACGGTGGGCAGGACGACGGCCCAGGGGACCTGGGACCCGGCGGGGACGAACGGGCGGGCCATGGCGAGCACGAGCAGGGCGAGCAGGAGGCAGCGGAGGGCGAGCAGGAGCATCTCCTCGATCATCAGCCGGCGGTTGCGGCGGGCGAGCGAGGCGAGGAGGAACTGCATGGCGCCCCAGTCGACGGTCTGGGCGCGGCGGCGGTTGAGCAGGTGGATGATGATGGGGATGGCGACGGCGGCGAGCCCGGCCAGCATGGTCCACTTGACGAACGTCATCGGGCGCTCGGCTATCGGGTTCGGCCCTGTCGGTTGGCCAGGTAGTTGCCCAGGGCCTTGTCAAAGGGTTCGCTGGTGCGCAGGGGGACGTAGTCGACTTCCATGCGGCCGCAGCCCATTTCGAGCCGGCGGACGAAGCGGCGCAGGTGGTCGAGGTATTCGGCGCGGACGGCGAGCGGGTCGAGCTGGACGTGGCGGCCGTCGACCTCTAGGTCCCGGAAGTCCGTCCACCGGCCGAAGGGGAAGCTGAGTTCTTCCTCGGCCAGGACGTGGAAGATGAGCACCTCGTGCTTCCGGTAGCGGAAATGCTGAAGCGCGTTGAGCAGGGCGTCGGGGTCGTCGAACAGGTCGCTGATGACGATCACGAGGCCGCGCCGGTGGATGCGTTCGGCGATGTCGTGGAAGATCGGCGCCAGGTCGGTCTCGGCGCCGGGGGCGGTCCGGTCGAGCTCTTCGAGGATGATGCGGACGTGGCTGGTGCGGCTGCGGGCCGGGATGTAGCGGCGGACGGTCGTGTCGAACGTGACCAGGCCGACCGCGTCCTGCTGATTGATGAGCAGGTAGGTGAGGCAGGCGGCGAGGAGCTGGCCGTACTGGAACTTGGAGGCGGGGCGGCCGTCGAACGGTGCGGCCTGGTCGCCGGCGTAGCGCATCGAGCCGGAGGCGTCGAGGAGGATCGTGCTGCGGAGGTTCGTCTCTTCGATGTATTGCTTGACGTAGTACCGGTCGCTCTTGGCGTAGACGCGCCAGTCGAGGTCGCGGATGTTGTCGCCGGGGACGTAGGGGCGATGTTCGGCGAACTCGACCGAGAAGCCCTTGTAGGGGCTCTTGTGGAGGCCGGCGATGAATCCCTCGACAACGCCGCGCGCGAGCAGCTCGAGGCGGCTCGCTTTCTCGAGCGCCTCCGGTGGGAGGAGCCGCATGTATCCCGGTCGGCTGGTTGCGTCGCTCATGTCGCTCCTGCGGCTGGGTCCACGATACGGGCGGCGAACGCGGTCACACGACCTCAGCCGCCGCGGCCGGCTGGATCTCGGCCAGCAGCCGGTCGATGATGTCGTCGCTGCTGATCCCGGCGGCCTCGGCGTTGAACGTGGTGATGACACGGTGGCGGAGGACGGGGAACGCGACCTGGCGGATGTCTTCGGTGGTGGCGTGGTATCGGCCGTAGAGGATGGCCCGGGCCTTGGCGGCCATGGTGAGGTAGATGCTGGCCCGGGGGCCGGCGCCCCAGGCGACCATCTCGGTGATGAAGTCGGGCGCCTCGTCGGTGTTCGGCCGGGTGGCCCTCGCGAGGTCGCGCGCGTATTCGAAGACGTGCTCGGCGACGGGGACGCGCCGGACGATCGTCTGGAGCCGGAGCACATCCTCGCCGGTCAGGCTCGCCGACAGGTCCGCCTCGTACGTCCCCGTCACCTGCTTGATGATGTCGAGCTCCTCGTCCGAGCTCGGGTAGTCGACGGTAATGTTGAACATGAACCGGTCGAGCTGGGCCTCGGGCAGCGGGTACGTCCCCTCCTGCTCGATGGGGTTCTGGGTGGCGAGGACGAAGAACGGCTCGGGCAGCGGGTAGGTCTTCTCGCCCACGGTGACGTGGTGCTCCTGCATGGCTTCCAGGAGCGCCGCCTGGGTCTTCGGGGGCGTCCGGTTGATCTCGTCGGCGAGGATCATGTTGGCGAAGAGCGGGCCGTGGACGAACCGGAAGACGCGGCGGCCGGTCGTGTGATCCTCCTCCAGGACGTCGGTGCCGGTGATGTCGGACGGCATCAGGTCGGGGGTGAACTGGATGCGGCGGAAGCTCAGGTTCAGCACCTCGCTCAGCGTGCTGATGAGCAGCGTCTTGGCCAGCCCCGGGACGCCGATCAGCAGCGCGTGCCCGCGACAGAAGACCGTGACCAGCACCTCTTCGATCACCTTCTTCTGGCCGACGATGACGTGGCCGAGCTGGTCGGTCATCTCGTCGTACGCGGCGCTCAGCGCCTTGACCGCCGCCACGTCGTCGCCCTGGGTGATCCGCCGGGATTCCTCCTGCACGTCGTCCGCCGGGGCGGGCTCGCTCATGGTTGCATGCTCCCTGCTCTGGGCCGGGGTGGAACGGCAACGGCAGTGGCCGGAGGCGAATCGGGTCCGCCCGTCAATACCGAGTATAGCGGCCGGGGGCGCCAAATCAAGCCCCTGGGCGCCCGCGGCCTTGAGGCCCGCGATGCTCGACACGCGGCGTTCGGGCCATACAATTGAGGAAGGCGGTCCGCACGAACGCGGAGCGGACGTCGCGATGCGACGACGGCCCGCCCTCCACACACGCCAGCGTGAGCGGCCGAGATGACACCCTCTGCCCGGATATCGTCCCCCGTGCTCGAGCCGCTCGAACCGCGCATTCTGCTCGACGGCAGCATCGCGGGCACGGTGTTCGACGACCTGGACGCCGACGGCGGACAGGACCCCGGCGAGCCGGGGCTGCCCGGCCGGGCCGTCTACCTCGACCTCGACGACGACGGGACACTCGGCGACACCGAGCCGCTTACCTCGAGCAGTCGGGCCGGGGCGTACGAGTTCACCGGCCTCGCCGCCGGCACCTATACGGTCCGACAGGTGGACCGCTCCGGCTGGACGCTCACGGGGCCCGGCGGCGACGGGAGCTGGACCGTATCGCTCGGCGCCGATGAGTCGGCGACCGGCCGGGACTTCGGCAACCACGCCCCGCCGGTCCTCATCTCGTGCGAGTGGAACGCCGCCGCCGGCGTCGAGCAAGTCAGCCGGATCGATCCCGACACCGGCGCGGTCACGACGCTCGGCGAGCTGGGCGACCTCGCCGGGTGGTTCGGCCGGAGCGTGCTCGACGCCGACCACTCCGCGCTCTACGTCACCGGCGTCTCGGCCGGCGGGGCGACGAAACTCTACACGTTCGACGTCGACCTCGGGGGGCTCGTCATCGACCAGCCGCTCGGCCGGCCGGACGTGCACCTGGCCGGGCTCGACCGGCACGGCCACCTCATCGCCCTCGCCTGGGACCCGGCGGGCGGCAGCGAGACGGTTCTGCGGATTGACCCGTACATGGCGGCGACCGAGGAGCTCGGCACGGTCGCCGACCTGCAAATCTGGCGCGGGCAGAGCGCGCTCGACGCGGCGAACGACCGCCTGTACGCCATCGGCAGCCCCGACGGCGCCACGTGGAAGCTCTACACGTTCGACCTGTCGACGGGGGCGGTCACGGCCCAGCCGCCGATCGCCGAGCCGGAGCTCGTGCTCGGAGGCGTCGACGCGGCCGGCGACCTGATCGGCCTGGCCTGGAACGCGACCGACTCGGTGCAGGAGGTCTACCGCGTCGACCCGGCCACCGCCGCGATGACCGAGCTCGCCGAACTCACCGGGCTGGCGACCTGGCGGCGGCAGAGCGTGCTCGACGCGGCGAACGACCGGCTGCACGTGGTCGGGTCCGACGCCGCCGGCTCGACCGACCTGTACACCGTCGAGCTCGGCACGGGGGCGGTCACCGGCCGGCCCGCCCTCCCCACCGGCTTCGACGCCTTCGTCAACCATCAGACGCGGATCGAACATCCGGGCACGCCCCGGGTGATGCACCGGGGGATGTCGCTGCCGCTCTGGGAGGAGCCGATCGACCGGGCGATGATGCGGGACGCGATCGCCGACCTCGCCGCGCTCGGCGCCACCCGCGTCGCCGTCAACGTGTTCTGGTTCCAGGACGACCTGGCCGCCGAGGTCATCGAGCCGCGATCGGACAAGTGGACCGCCGAGGACAGCACGGTCGAGGCCGCGATCGACCACATCCACGCCCAGGGCATGGACGTGATGCTCAAGCCCGACGTCGACGTGGTCACCGGCGGCTGGCGGGGCGAGATCGACGGGACCGACACCTGGTTCACCAACCCCGACGGCTACCAGGCGTTCATCAACCACTTCGCCGATATGGCCCAGGCGAAGGGGGTCGAGCTCTTCTGCGTCGGGACCGAGCTGATCGAGACGACCGACAACGTCGCGAAGTGGCGCGACACCATCGCCGGGGTCCGCGCCCGGTACGACGGCAAGCTCGTCTATGCCGCCAACTGGCACCAGGACCGCGCCATCGACGCGGACATCGCCTGGTGGGACGAGCTCGATTACGTGGGGATCGACGCGTACTATCCGCTGACCAGCAAGAACGACCCGACGGTCGCCGAGCTCAAGGCGGCGTGGGGGGCGCACGTCGGGCACATCGAGAGCTGGTACGGCGGCCTCTCCGCCGCCGAGCGCGGGCCGCTGCTGTTCACCGAGATCGGCTACCGGAGCTGGGACGGGGCGAACAAGTCACCGACGAACATGACGGCGAAGGACGGGACGAACGTCGATCAGGTCGAGCAGGCCGACTGTTATAGCGCCGTGTTCGAGGAGCTGTGGCGCGAGGAGGGCTGGCTGCGCGGCGCGTACTGGTGGAACTGGGAGGTCGACCCGGCCGCCGAGGTCCCGAACTGGTATCCGATCCAGGACAAGCTCGCCGAGGACGTCCTCGCGGCGTACTACGGCGGCGCCTGACCGCTTGGGCCAGACTGGACGCGGGGGGCTCGTCCGTCCCGATATGCCCGATATGAATCAGGTGGGCGCTGCTTCGCCGGGACGGGCAGCGATCAGAACTCCGCTCCTTTCGGCGTGCGGGGATAGGGGATGACGTCGCGGATGTTTGACATGCGGCGCCCTGGGTTGTACAATTGAACAGGTGACAAGACCGGTGGACGGAATATGGACATCGTCGTGGACACATCGGCTCTGATCGCCGTGATCGTCGGCGAACCGGAGCGGGATCGGATAATCCAACTCACGGGCGGCCACTCCCTGCTTGGGCCGGGATCGATCCCGTGGGAGGTGGGTAACGCGTTCTCCGCGATGCTCAAACAGGAGCGCACTTCGCTCGAAGAGGTCCAGCGGGGGCTCGACGCTTTCGAGTCCGTTCCCGTCCGATACCTGCCCGTCGACTTGCCACACGCGTTGTCGCTGGCGAACCGCGCGAATCTCTACGCGTACGACGCGTACGTCCTCGACTGCGCGCTACGGCATCGAGCCCCGCTGCTGACGCTCGACCGGGCGCTGCGCAGCGCGGCGGAACAACTGCGCGTCCGCGTATTGGAGGTCTAGCTATGGATGTATATACCTATTCCGAGGCGCGTCAGAAACTGTCAAGCGTGCTGGACGAAGCGGAGTCGACGGGCAAGGTGCTCATCCGCCGAAAGGACGGCAGGACGTATGCGTTGGTCCCCGAGCGAACCGACAAGTCGCCACTCGACGTGCCTTGCATCAAGGCCGACGTGACCACCGAGGAGATCGTTTCGATCATCCGCGAGGGCCGACGACGGGCTCCGAAGACCAGAGCGGACGGAGCTCGCCAGGGCGAAGATTGACCGGCCCTGCCCCGTTTCCGAGGCGCATGACCGACGGCCAAGAGTATGAAAGCAAGCTATGATCTCAGCGAGGGCAAGCGGGGCGCGGTCGGAGAGTCCTCAATCGTTGTTGAGCGACCGGGCACACGAAAAGACGTAACAACGAGGCCGGAAGTCGCCGTCCCAGGCCTTACGCCGACAAGGGTTCCGCAGCTTTTCTCGTTCCGCCAGGCCCTCGG